>JAKEFK010000211.1 GCA_022616075.1 bacterium | reverse complement strand
CTAGAGCTTACGCAGGCGAGACGCCCGCGCTACTTAGCTCAATCTCACCATCATGCATGCGGATCACGCGTCGCGCGCGTTCTCCGATCGCTGGATCGTGAGTCACAACAATGAGCGTTAATCCCGCGCGATTCATGCCTTCAATCAGCTCAACGATTTCCTGTCCCGAGTGGGAATCAAGATTGCCGGTGGGCTCATCCGCCAGAAGTATCGAAGGTCCCATCACAACAGCGCGCGCGATGGCGGTGCGCTGTCTTTCTCCTCCGGACAACTGGTTCGGGCGGTGTTTCGAACGATGTGACAAACCTACACTTTCCAGCGCTTTCTCCACACGTTTCTTGCGTTCTTCGCGCGGCACTCCCGCAAAAATCATCGGAAGCTCCACATTACCTGCGGCATCGAGCCGCGGCACCAGATGAAAGAATTGAAAAACAAAACCGATGCGATGACGCCGGATCAGGGAAAGCTCAGTTTCCTCCATATGCGTCACATCTTTTCCTTCTAATATATACGTACCAGTGCTGGGGCGATCCAGACATCCGATCACGTTTAGAAGAGTCGATTTTCCAGAACCGGATGGCCCCATCAAGGCAACATGATCGCCCGCTTCAATTTCCAGATTGACGTTCCGCAGCGCGTGAACCGTTTCATCTCCCACCTGAAATTCGCGAGAAATATTTTTGAGCTGGATCACTTTTTTCCCTCTTGCGTGACCTTCACCTCCGCGCCTTCCGTAACCTGCGCGAGGTCCAGCGACATCGCGATCTGCTCTCCTGCTTTGAGCCCATCGAGGACTTCTACATATTCCCAGTTGCGCAAACCGGTTTTCACCGGGCGGGCAAGCAGCTTTCCTTCTTGCACGACGAGAACTTTGTTTCCTTCCATCAGCGCGTAAGCAGGAATCCGCAATACATTTTCGTGCGCGTTTAGAATTACTTCCAAATCCGCCGAAGTTCCCGGAAGCACCGTGTGACCAAAATCCTTATCTTCAAATTCCGCTTCCACATCCACTGTGCGGTTTTGTCCTTCGATATCCTGAACAAACGGAGCGATACGCGTCAGTTTTCCGTGAAATGTTTTATCCGGATAGGGATCCAAACTGATCCGGGCCGGCAAACTGATTCGTAGCCGGCCGGCATCCGTTTCATCCATGGGGGCTTCCACATAAACGCCGGAATTATCTAGAATGTCAAGAACGGGAGGAATCGGAACGCCGGGAGGCGAAGGACTGATGTATTCGCCGACTTCAGTGGAAACCTGCGCAATGATTCCATCGAAAGGCGCGCGCAGCTCCGTCTTTTTCAGATTTGCTCGCGCAACTGCAATCGAAGCTTCGGCGCGCTTCACTTCCGATTTTGCAGCATCGCATCGCGCTTTTGCCGCATCATAATTTTCGTTCGCCTGATCCAAGATTGCCACCGAAACGATTCCCTGCTGATGCAACGAGCGGTTCCGTTCCAGCTCGCGTCCCGCCCAATCTGCAGCGACACACGCTTCCTTCATCGTGGATCGCGCGGACTGAGCGGCTCGTTCGGCCAGTGAAAGCAACGCTTTTAAATCGGAATCCTCCAGCTGCAGTAATAGCTGTCCGGTCTTCACTGTCTCTCCTTCCCGCGCGCCAAGATAGACAACCCGGCCACCCAATTCAGGACTGAGTTTTGCCCGTTTACGAACTTTCACGGTTCCGGCTTTGCTGTTGGTGACCGTTTCTTCCACTTTCCCTTTTTCTACTTTGTACGCAGAAATTTCCACCGGCTTCGGTCGAAATAATGTGAATCGAAGTCCGAGTCCGGCCGCAATGAGAATCACAAGTATGATGACACGCTTCCGCCATTTAGGGCTCAATTTTGACTCCCCTCTGATGTGGTGCGGGCTGACACATTCAGGCCGTTGTCAGCTCCGCGTATTTTCCATGTCCTTCCCAGACCCGGATTGTGAATCGATACGGCAACTTTCCTAAAATCTTTTCTGCCAGAAGCTCACAAATATTTTCCACGGACGGATAATCAAGATAATCGTTGAAATCGCGGTGATCATACTCTGCAAGCACTCCGCGCACGATGGATTTCAGGTCTGCAAAATCCAAAATCATTCCCCCTCTTTTCTCGCCTTCAATCACCACATCGATCGTATAAGTATGACCATGCAGACGTCCACACTTATCATGGCCAGGAAGATGATGAGCACAATCGATATATTCAGTGATTCCAAGCTTCATAAAGGGTCCTCCAATCTCCGCCGGTGTAATCGGGTAGATTTCTTATTCTATCACTCGAAAAATAATGCGGAATTACGGCTTTGTCATGCACAATGAGCTCGTAAAGCCACGATGCACATTCCAGCGCATAGCTATGCCCGAGGCCACACATCCCTGAGAGCACAAACTGATTTCGTCTTTCCAGCAGCGGCCCAACAAACGGAAATCCATCCAAAGTGATCGCCATGGTTCCATACCATGTTCTTAATGGATGTTCTGAATGCCGCACGTGCAGATTCTCCCGAATCCATCTTATTTGTTGCTCCAAAATTTCTTCGGAAACGGAGGTGGCGATTCCCGTTTCCTCCTCCGGGACACTGGATTCCAAACCTCCGAAACGAAGATTATTCGACGTAAAGTTCCAGTAGATATCGCCGTATTGGGCAATGACCGGCTGCGCGCAAGGCGGTTGATCGAGGATTTCCAATTCCAGCATCTGGCCGCGCAGCGGAATAAATTTGCCCTTGAGCTCCGGAACCAATTCGCCTGCGAATGCGTTCAGACAGTACACAACTTTGCGAGCGCGAAACTCTTCCATCGATGTCAAAACAAGCAATGAATCGGATTCATCAACGACCTGGATTACCGGGCTTCCCGTTTTGACTGGAAAATTGCGGGCCAGTTCACTCCAGAAAGTTCCTGAATCAATGAGACCGTCCGCCGGGTTGAAGATTCCCGGTCGATCCTCCCGGAGTCCGGCAGGTACTGCATCCAGCCATTCGACCGGAAATCCTTCCGCGCGCATGAGTGTATAGCTTGCGCGAAGCTCCTGAACCTCTTGTTCCATCAGTCCGATCGTAAAACTTCCCGTAGGTTCGACAGTATTAGTAAGTTCGCGTATTCTTTGGTGAGAAGACAGATGGATTCGCTGAATTTCCGACGCGCGCTGTGAACCCCACCTTTTTGCGGTGCGGGAAAAATGCTCCCCAAATCCTGCGATCAGAAAACCGGCATTTTTGCCGGTGGCGCCGGCGAGCAAATCTCCCTTTTCCAGAAGAAGAATGTTTTGATCGTGAAAAAAGTGTGCAACGGAAATTCCGGACATCCCGCCGCCGATTACAATCAGGTCGTACACAACGGGTCGTTCATTCCTAACTGACGGAAAGCTTCGGCTCTTTCTGTGCAGCTAATACAGATACCGCAGGGCTCCGTTTGATTCCAGTAACAACTCCATGTGAAGTTCAGTGGAACTTTCCATTCAATCGCCTTTTCAAGCACCTGCAGTTTCGTGTAGCCTGCAAGCGGCAATTCGATTTGCACTTTGCGGATTTGCAACGCCTGATTTGCGAGATCCTGTAACGCCTGAACAAAGCGGGAACCTGCATCAGGAAAGGCATCCTGGTCTTCCGCGGTATGACCGCCCACAATTGCTGTGCATTGGTGCATTTCAGCAAAATAGATGGCGATCGAATAAAAAATCATGTTTCGGTTGGAGATGTAGCCTTCCGGAGCTTTGCTGGAAAATTTTGAAACAAAGTCCGCTGCCTCTTTCAGAAACGGAAGCGGCACTTCGATTAAATCAGCAGGAAAATGTTGAAGCAAACGGAGCACGGCAAGCCGCTCGCGAAAAGGGCGCAGGTAATAATGATAGGAGATCGCTTTGATTTGTTGGAAACGATTTTGAGCCCACGCAAGAGCGGCCCCTGAATCGAGCCCGCCGGACAGCAGAACAAGCGCGCAAGAGTAATCGTGGATCATAATCGTCATCTTAATCCTGATCGTTGTCTTGATCGTCTATCATCCATCATCAAAGCATTACGAACAACGATTTAGATTGCGATTAAGATCATGATTACGATCCAAGATTGTTATGGCATGTAAATTCCACCATCAATCACAAAAGTTTGTCCTGTCATATAAGTGCATTCCGGTGAAGCCAGAAACGCAACCAACTCAGCAACCTCTTCCGGTTTTCCGATCCGTCCGGAAGGGCTTTCGTTCGAAATTGCTGCTAGATCCTCACTGGTCAGTTTCCACTTTGTGATCCAATCAGTGGCGATGGAACCTGGCGCAACGCAGTTTACCTGAACTGTTGGTGCAAACAGCCTGGCCATGGTTCGGGTAATTCCTACAACGGCACTCTTCGCCGCCGTATAAAAATAGGTATGAGCATCCCCATAAAGGGCGGCGCTCGAGGAAAAATTGATGATTTTCCCCCCTCGTTCACCCATCAATTCAAAGGCAGTGTGGCTGCAAAGCATGGTTCCTTTAACGTCAGTGTCCATGGTCTTTTGCCATTCGTTCCAGTCGATTTGCCGGGGTTCTATGTCCCAACCGCTCGACGAGGAATGAGAAGCGCAATTGACGAGTACATCGAGGCGTCCAAACTTTGCTGTGCAAAACCCAAAGAGACGGGTCACGTCGTCGTACTGGCTAACGTCCACTTGCAGATTCTCGACGTGGCACAGGTCGGATAAGGATCCTTTGAGCTCCTTGGACGATTCTGCAGAACGGTTGTAGGTGAAAAGAATGTCATAGTCTCTGCTCGCGAACAGTCGACAGATTGCAGCGCCGATCCCTCGAGCGCCTCCTGTGACCAGGACTACCCTTTTCGCCATACCCCCTACTTTATCTTTATTTTGAATCATTTACAACTTGAGTGTAAATAACTAAGATTTTATGCTTGACAGACCATAAAGCCAGAATTATATTTTTCACAGTAAACCTAAACATTCAAATACTGGAGGAAAAACAATGGTTGGATTGGAAAGATATAGACCATTCAGAAGTATCGACATGTTTCCTGAATTCAATGACTTAGTTTCTCGTTTGTTTGATGACCAGGTCTTCAATGTAGGCAGACCGCAGACATGGGTACCCACTTCAGACATTCATGAAACTGAAGATCAGGTGAAGATCCATTTGGATCTTCCTGGAATGAGCCGGGAAAACCTTGATATTCAGCTCACGGACAGCAACACGCTCACAATTCGCGGTGAAAGAAAATTCGAAGAAGTTGATAAGGCAAAGTATCATCGCGTCGAACGCTTCTATGGCAACTTCACTCGCAGTTTTGTGCTGCCAACGAATGTTGATACAGACAAAATCACTGCGACTTTCAAAGATGGCGTTCTTGAGATTTCTCTGCCGAAAGCTGAGTCCGCAAAGCCACGCAAAATCACGATCAAGTCCTAAGTTCTGTTTCTGGAGGACGGTATTCGATGCCGTCCTTCAGAATTGTTTTGACCATCTTCCACACTTCCTCAACCGTAATCGTTTCAATGCAAAAAGGTTTTTGATTGGACGATGGTTCACATTCAACAAAGAATCGTTGCCTGCAAGGAGAGCAAGGGAATGAGTGATAGATGACCCGGCCCGTCGACAATGACCGGAGCCCGGTAATACTAGGATCTCCCGGCCCATAGATTCCGATCACAGGTGCTCCGCATTGCTGCGCAAGGTGAAGAGGCCCTGAATCGTTCCCAATGAAAAGTGCGCATCTTTTTAGCAATTCGGCAAACTCGCCCAGTGATGGTTTGATAGTCAGAGAAAATCCATTCAGATGCAGTTCTTCCCCCGAGACAAACATCACCGCAAGGCCTTCCTCTTTCAGTTTCCGTCCGATCTCAACAAAACGATCGAGATGCCATGCTCTTTCTTTTTTCGACGCTCCCGGATGGAGGATGGCGAGCGATTCACGCTTGCAGTTCGGTAAAGCCGGATAACGAGCTGGAGCAATGTCAAATAGTTTCAGTAACTCCAGGAAGTATTCCGATTGATGCATTCGATGTGTCGGGGGCTTCAATGATTTTCGGAGCAAGAATCCACGATGCTCATAGTCGTAACCATATAGTGGAGATACACCTGCCCACCGCAAGGCAAGGGCAGAACCAATTGAGTTTGGTAGCACGAGTCCCCCATCTGCCTGAAAATGCTCGATTTTCTGGATTGTTTCAGGGTCCCAGTGTGGCCAGCTTTCCGCAGGGTAGGCGATCACCTCGGCATTGGGAACCGGAAAAATCGAGAAAAGGTCAGAATGTTGAATCGAAGTACAGAGTCCGATCCTGTCGAAATGACACGAAAGGCTGAAAAGCAGGTCGTATGCAAACAGAATATCTCCCATCCAATTGGGCAGTTTCACGAAGAGAGAAGGCATGGTGCTTGTTGTTGCTAATTGTAAACAGCTTCTATATAATACGTGTTTCCAAAAAAGAAAGAAGGAGTATAACGTTTCGTGTTGACGAAAGAGCGTAAGACCGAGATTATCAGCTCGTACCAAACCCACCCGTCTGATACGGGCTCCCCGGAAGTACAGATAGCCATCCTGACCGAACGGATTAACTCGCTAACCGAGCACTTCAAAGGCCACGCGAAGGACCATCATTCCCGTCGGGGGCTATTGAAAATGGTCAGCAAGCGCCGCCGTCTTCTTGATTTCCTCAAGGATGAAGACGCCAAGCGGTACAAGGCTATCCTCAAAAAGCTTAACATTCGTAAGTAGACTTCCTATTTCCCGGACGCGAAACCGCTCCCCCGCGATACGTGTAGCGAATTGCAAATATCAATTACCACAGATGAACACGAATGAGCTCAGCACTCAGCACTCCGTGCTCAGCACTGATTTCATCTGCGTTTGTCTGTGGTTTTCCAAAACGGAGGTTTAGAAAATATGGAACGCCGAGTAGAAATCCCGGTAGGCGACCGGATCATGAAAATCGAGACAGGACGTCTCGCCAAACAGGCAAACGGTTCTGTGCTCATCCAGTACGGAGATACCATCGTGCTGGTCACAGCATGTTTTGATGACAACCCCAGAGAGGGTGGTGATTTTTTCCCCTTAACAGTTGATTACAGAGAATACACTTATGCCGCAGGTAAGATTCCCGGCGGTTTTTTCAAACGGGAAGGCAAACCAACCGAAAAAGAAGTTTTGACCTCGCGGTTGATTGATCGTTCAATCCGTCCACTTTTCCCGGAGGGCTACTACAATGAAACCCAGGTAATCGCATCCGTCCTTTCCGCCGATCAAGAGAATGACCCGGATGTTTTAGGTTTGGTGGGAGCATCCGCTGCTCTGTACCTGTCCAAGAGTCCTTTCAACAGTCCGATCGCAGGAGTTCGTGTGGGTTTGATTGACAATCAACTGGTCTTAAATCCAACGAATCAGCAACAGACTCAAAGCTCACTTGAAATCGTTGTGGCCGGTACTGAAACGGCGATCGTGATGGTTGAGGCTCTGGCTCGTGAAATGCCCGAAGAAAAAATGATTGAAGCGATCATGTTCGGTCATGAAGCGATCAAGAAAATCATCAGTGCGATCAAACAACTCTTCAACAGTCAGCCTTATACGAAAAACGCTGTGCCGCCGGTTGAATATCCGACCGACATCGTAGATGACATCCGGTTCCGTCATGGGGCTGCGATTCTTTCCGCGTTGAACGTTTCGGGGAAACTTGCCTCACGGCAGGCGCTGAAGGAATTAGAGGAGAGCATCCTATCCGAGATTCCTGAGGAAGAGGAAGAGAAACGGGAATCGACCGAGAAATCATTTCATAAGGTAAAAGAAGAACTCGTGCGGAACCAGATTCTACAAGGACAAAGATCAGACGGTCGCGCGGCCAACGAAGTCCGGCCGATTGATATTCAGGTCGGGCTTTTGCCTCGAACGCACGGATCGGCATTGTTTACCAGGGGTGAAACTCAGGCTCTTGCCACCGTGACCCTTGGAACATCGGAAGACGCTCAGATCATTGATGAATTGGAGGGGGAAAGCAAAAGACGTTTCATGCTGCACTACAATTTTCCTCCATTCTCTGTTGCCGAAGTCGGGTTTTTGCGCGCGCCCTCCAGGCGTGAGATCGGGCATGGAGCGCTTGCTGACAAAGCGATTCGCACTTTGTTGCCTGATGAAACAACGTTTCCTTACACCATCCGGCTTGTTTCGGACATTCTGGAATCAAACGGCTCCTCTTCGATGGCCACGGTCTGCGGCGGTGTGCTTGCATTGATGGATGCGGGTGTGCCGTTGAAGTCTCCTGCCGCCGGTGTTGCAATGGGGCTAATCATGGAAGGGGAACGCTATTCCATTTTGACCGATATTGCAGGAGAAGAAGATCACACCGGAGATATGGATTTTAAAGTTGCTGGTACAAGAGAGGGCATTACAGCTCTTCAAATGGATGTGAAGCTGGAAGGATTGTCCGCGAATATCATGCATCAGGCTTTGAATCAGGCGAAAGAAGCTCGCCTGTTTATTTTGGATAAGATGCTGCAGGTGCTTCCTGAACATCGTTCGGAGATTTCCAGTTTTGCGCCGAGACTCATCACGATGAAGATTCCTACGGATAAGATTCGCGAAGTCATCGGACCGGGCGGCAAAGTGATTCGTGGAATCATCGAGCAAACCGGCGTGAAGATCGATGTGCAGGATGATGGAACTGTCACCATCGCCAGCGCTGATGAATCCGCTGCCAAGAAAGCTCAACAGATTATTGAAGGGATCACTGCAACCGCTGAGAAAGGCCGCACCTATCTTGGAAAGGTCCAGCGTATTGCTGAATATGGCGCTTTTGTGGAGATCATTCCAGGCACCGTGGGACTCCTACATGTTTCCGAGATGGCGCCTTATCGTGTGCATGAAGTTCGAGATCTGGTGACGGAAGGACAGGAATTGATGGTTCGAGTGATTGAGATTGGAGATGACGGAAAAATCCGGCTCAGCCACAAGGAATTTGCGCAAGCGACACCGCCACCCGGTTACAACGAAGGTCGCCGGGAAAGGGAACCAGAACGCCCTCGCCGCGAAGGTGAGTACAGGCCTCGCTCACAGGATCGTGATCGTGAGTATCGTGGTCGTCGTTCCGATTCCAATCGACGCGGACCTCGCTCCAACTATTAGAATCGCAGGCGTGACGCCCACGCTACTTTGTTTACTCGCCTCTTAGAGTGAATAGTGGATCTATCGAAGCGGCTCTTTTTGCCGGCAGCGAAGTGGCAAGAAGGGCAACGATCATCGCAATGCCTGCGGTGGCTGCGTAAATCATCGGGTCCACTGGCTCGAGTTTGAACAGAAGGCCGGCAAGGTACCGGGATAACGCGAGGGATGCAAGAGTTCCCGTGATCAGTCCGGCGCAAGCAAGCAGCAGGCTTTGCCGAAGGATCATCATAAGGATGTTTTCCCGTTTTGCTCCGAGCGCCATTCGGATTCCAATTTCCTTCCTCCTTTGCGTAACTGAGTAAGATAGGACGCCGTAGATTCCTACTGCCGACAGGGCCAGCGCAGTTGTTGCGAACAGGACAAACAGGAGCATTGTGAATCTTGGCTGTGCAATCGAACCTGAAAGAATTTGATCCATCGTTGTAATCTGGTAAATCGGTAGATTCGGATCGAGCGACTTAATTCGACTTCTGATCAAACCGATCAGCGCAGTCGTATCGGACGTTGCGTGGATTACGAAGGACATTGTGAGTTCGCCAATCTGTGAATGCGGAAAATAGATCTGCTCGCCACCTTCCTCCTTCAGCCCCGCGTTCTTTACGTGTCCTACGATCCCGACCACTTCACGCCAGCGGGCGCTTCTCGGGGAATTGCCGAAAGCGATCCGCTTGCCGAGCGGATTCTGATTTGGCCAAAAAAGGTTCGCTAGATTTACATCTATAATTGCAACTCGAGTTGTTTCTGTCGTGTCACGATCGCTGAAGTCACGGCCGCTGCGAAAGGGCATTCCCATCGCGCGAAAATAGTTCGGTGTGACGAAACGGTATTCAAAACCGTACGCAGGCTCACCGGGCTGGATCGGTTTGTCTTGCACAGAAAATGTAGCAGTCCAGTTGTGATTCGCAATTGGAAGACTAGCATTCGCGCCGGCCGACTGCACTCCGGGCAATCTTTCGATCTCGTGGCGCAACTGTTGGTAAAAATTGATAGTGCGCGATTCGTCCTGGTACTGCGCCGGCGGCAAGGCCAGGGTAAAGGTCAAACGATTTCTTGTTTGAAATCCCGGATCAATCGAAATCAAGCGCCCAAAACTTTTCATTAACAACGCGGCTCCGGTCGCCAGCACGAGCGCCATTGCTATTTCCAGAATGACCAGAATGCTTCTAAACCGGTGAATCGATTTGGGCGGTGTGCTTGTGCCTTCCAGTTTCAAAGATTGATAAGGATGAAACAGAGACACTCGCATTGCGGGGACAATTCCGATCATCGCCCCGGCAAGCAAAGATACAACAAAAGAGAAAGTCAGAACTGTGCCATCGATTGCGATCTCGCTCAATCTCGGAAGTGTTTCCGGCGCGATTGCGGGAAGCAACATGGTGCTCCAGTACGCCAGCAGCAAACCGATCATTCCGCCGGCGATTGCAAGCAACAAGGATTCCACGAACAACAAACGCACAAGACTGATTCGATCGGCGCCAAGCACTGCGCGGATCGCGATTTCCTTTTCGCGCCCACCGGTTCGTGAAAGAATGAGATTCGCGACATTGGCGCATCCAATCGATAGTAGGAAACTCACCGCTCCCATCAAAACGAGTAGCGCGGGCTCGACGTCCCCAATGATGGATTTCCGCAACGGAACGACGATCGCGCCCCAACCGGCGTTTGTCAGGAACTCGGCCCTTTCAGGCGCCCGTTGGAGGACCCGTGCCGCAATCGTATTCATTTCCGCATGAACCTGCGATTCGCTAACCCCAGGTTTCACGCGCGCGATCATGGAAAGGTATTCGCTCCCGCGATTATCATTCGAGAGTTGTTCCGGTGTGAAAGCGATCGGCATCCACAGATCGAAGTCCGGTGTTGGAAACCAGAATGAGGCAGGCATGATTCCGATGACCTCGCACTGATTTCCAGACAAGTTCAAAGTTTTTCCTATCAACGCAGATTCGGATCCAAAGCGTCGCTTCCAAAGATTGTGGCTCACGATCACCACCGAATTTTTTCCGGGCTGATCCTCTTCTTCAGTAAAATTTCGTCCATATGAAGGCGAGACTCCCAGCAGCGGAAACAGCGAAGAAGATACTTTCGCTGTACGAATCCTTTCCGGCTCACCGCGTCCGATCAGATTCAAGCTCGATTCTTCGATCGCTGCCATGCTTTCAAGCGTCCTGCTATCTCTTTTACGATCCATGAAATCCGGAGGAGACACGTGCGCGCGGGATTCCTTCAACTTGCCGTAGCGGTTCCAAACCATCACGAGTCCATCCGGTGATTTGTAGGGAAGGGGGCGAATCAACACTCCATTAACTACACTGAAAACAGCCGTGCTACCACCAATTGCGAGGGCCAACGTGATGATGATTACGACTGCGTAACCGCGGTTCTTGATCAGATTACGCAGGGCGTAGCGAAAATCATCCAACATGCCAAATACTTAGACCTGGCTTTCATGGAAAGGTTGTAGCGCGGACGTCTCGTCTGCGCGCGCTGTTTCGCAGGCGGGACGCCTGCGCTACTTTGTTTACAAATGATCCGCCAGATAACCGCCGGTCAGAGACTTTTTGCTGCGAGCAATTTTTTCCGGCGTGCCTGTGGCAACGATTTGTCCGCCTGCTTTTCCGCCTTCCGGTCCCAGATCGATGATGTGGTCTGCGGACTTAATCACTTCGAGATTATGTTCGATCACGACAACAGTGTTTCCAAGCTCCACAAGGTTCAGAAGGATTTGCAGGAGATGGCGCACGTCTTCGAAGTGCAGACCCGTTGTTGGTTCGTCCAGTATGTATAGAGTCTTTCCGGTACTTCTTTTGCAAAGTTCCTTCGCCAGTTTTATTCTTTGCGCTTCTCCGCCGGACAGAGTCGTGGCCGCCTGTCCCAGATGAATGTAGCCCATTCCCACTTGATCGAGGACCTGGAGCTTCGGTTTGATCTGAGGATGGAAATCAAAGAACTCCAGCGCTTCTGAAATGGTCATCTCCAGCACATCTGCGATGTTCTTTCCTTCATACAGGACTTCGAGCGTTTGCTGGTTGTATCGTTTGCCTCCGCAGATTTCGCAGCGCACGTAAACATCAGGCATGAAATGCATAAAGATACGGATTTCGCCATATCCGCGGCATTCGGCGCATCTTCCGGAAGCCACATTAAAGGAGAAACGTCCGGGGGAGTAAGCGCGAATTCGTGATTCAGGCAACTGCGCAAAGAACTCGCGAACGTGATTGAAGATTCCCACATAAGTTGCTGGGTTCGAGCGCGGTGTTCGTCCGATCGGCGCTTGATCGATATTGATAATTTTGTCGATTTGATCGAGTCCTTCGATTTTTTCATGCTTGCCCGGAGCTTCGCGCGATTTGTATAGCTTTTTGGCAATCGCTTTATATAGGATATCGATCACAAGAGTTGATTTTCCCGATCCGGAAACACCTGTCACGGCGGTAAAAAGGCCAATCGGAATCTTCACATGCACATTTTTCAGATTGTGTTCCGCGGCTCCGATCACTTCGACATAGCCTCGATTTGCTGTTCTTCTTTTTCGTGGCACAGGAATTTGCTTCGTGCCGCTGAGATAAGCGCCGGTCAAAGAAGCGGGATTGCGCAAGACATGATCTACGCTTCCTGCAGCGACCAGATTGCCACCTGCTTTTCCTGCGCCCGGTCCGAGATCCACCATGTAGTCGGCTGAACGGATGGTCTGTTCGTCATGTTCCACAACGACCACCGTGTTGCCGATTTCTTTCATCGTTTTCAGCGCATCGATCAACCGTTGATTGTCGCGCGGATGTAGCCCGATGGTTGGTTCATCCAGCACATAAAGGATGCCCCTCAGTTTTGCGCCGATCTGGCTGGCGAGCCGGACCCGTTGCGCTTCGCCGCTGGACAGTGTTCCGATCTTGCGTTCCAGCGTTACGTATTCCAATCCAACTTTTTTCAGGAAACCAAGCTTCTCCTTAACCTCACGAAGGATCGGCGTTGCAATGAGCGATTCTGTTTCGTTGAATTCCCATGAATCGAAGAGCTCTTCCGCTTCACTCACAGCAAAATCCATCACTTCTGCAATGTTTCGTCCGTTCACTTTCACAAACAGCGCTTCACGGCGCAGACGGGTTCCCTTGCATTGCGGACAGGGAACCTGTTCTTCTTCCGGCAAACCATCTTCCGCAACTTGCCACTGGGCGAGAGCGGTTTTTGTCGGTGAATAATAGAGATCCGCTTCCGTGGTGGTAGAGCTTAGCAACACACCTTCAGCCATTTTTTCCACTTCGCGATAATACTGGCTCTCTTCACTGATCTCGCCGATTCCATCACATTCCGGACACGCTCCCAAAGGAGAATTGAATGAAAAAAACCGCGGTTCCAGTTCAGGAAAATTGAAGGAACATTGCGGACAGGCACGATTGACTGAAAATAATTTTTCGCGTTCGTCGTGCAAAATCACCATGCTTCCCTTGCCGAGTTTTAAGGCAAGCTCGGCCGAAGAACGGATTCGTTCAGCTTGCACGCCGGCATCCAGCGGGAAGCGGTCGATTACGATTTCAATCGTATGGATCTTGTGACGCTCTAAGCGAACCGGACCCTCCAAAAAAACCATCGCGCCATCGATGCGCGCCCGCGTGTATCCCTTTTTTTGAAATTCCTCAAGTTCTTTTCTGTATTCCCCTTTCCTATCGCGAACAATAGGCGCCAGAACTTGAATTTTGCTTCCGTGAAGATTTTGAATCTGCGCAACGATCTGATCGATTGTTTGTGATTGAATGGCGATATTGCATTTTGGACAGAAAGGGATTCCCAGCCGCGAAAAGAGGACTCTCATGTAATCCTGGATCTCGGTGACGGTAGCGACAGTGGATCGTGGATTTCTGGTAATCGTCTTCTGTTCGATCGAAATCGCGGGAGAGAGCCCTTCGATGGAATCCACGTCCGGCTTTTCCATTTGTTGTAAGAACTGGCGCGCGTACGCGGAGAGCGATTCAACATAACGGCGTTGTCCTTCTCCGAAAATCGTATCGAAGGCGAGGGAAGATTTTCCGCTGCCACTCAGGCCGGTGATGACGATCAGCTGATTGCGTGGCAGCTCCAGATCCAGATTCTTCAGATTGTGCTGCCGTGCGCCACGGATGATGATACTCGTATACATGTTATTTCTTAATGAGGTAAAGTATGCCGCCTATAAGACCGTAGAAGAAGGTTAAGATATAGTCCCAGAGAGAAAATGCAACCGCCAGAGCTTCGCTCACGCCGAAAGGTCCCAGCAAATAAATATAAGAGAATTCGCGCACTCCGATTCCGTTCGGAGTCAGCGGCAGAAGTTGAATGCAAATCAAAATTGGCATCACGATCGCGGCTTCCTGAAAACTGACCGGCATCTGGATGCCCCGGGCGATGAAGTAGTAGTAAAGAATCACATTGATCTGAAGCAGCAAAGCCAGAAGAAACGTTCCGATCAGAACACCCCTGGAACGCGAAAAATACCAGAAAGCCTCGAACATAGAGAGCATTTTTCCACTCAAACGTGCGGGTAATTTGGCCGTCATACGTTTCAACCATTCGGCGAAGCGGTCACTCCCGTAAAACAACAGCATGCTGAGAAAGCCCAAAATAGCGAGTGCAAACAGGGCGGTCGCGAGCGCTTTCACCTCTTGAAAGCGCGGATAAAAAGCCACTGCCGCAATCCCGATCAGCAGCAATGCATAAACTCCGGAAAGCCTTTCCACGAAAATCACCGCAAAGGGACGCAGAAGTGATCCGCTATATTTTTTTGAATCCACCATGCGATAGATATCGCCTCCAACGCGCGTAGGAAGAAAATTATTAAAGAAACCTCCAATCAAGTAGGATTGAATCAAATCTCTAATGGGCGCTTCGACTGTTTGCGCGTCGAGAAGCAGCTGCCACCGGTAAGCGCTGATCAACAGGCCAATGATATGAAGCGCTCCAGCGAGCAAAATCCAACGCCAGTTGCTCTCTGCCATTTCGCGGCTGATTTCAGACGGCCGGACTTGAAAGGTCAGTAGTAGAACCAGAAGCGCAATTCCTGCACCCAATTTCAACCAGAAAGGTTTTACCTTCATCGGATGCGGCGCGCAAAAATCGTGGCAGGAGAACCGAACAGATGTGTGAGTCCAATACGTCTGAACAGTTTTTCGGAGAGGCTTGTAAAACGAGTGCTTCGAACAATGCGATGCGCAAAAATCGGCAAAAAGAATCCATCATCGCGCGATACGATTTGGAAATGTTGTTGCCTCAAATGCTCTTCTACTCCTTTCAGAGGCAAGACTTTGTAGGCCTGCAGGTTTTTCGCAAAAGGTTTCTTCAGCCAATGAAAGAAGGGAGCAAATCGGAGAAAGCCACGGCGTGGTGGCAGGTCGATGATAACCCAATCCCTGGAAACCCTGCAAAATTCCGCCAGCGCCTTCTTCCAATCGATTACATGCATCAGCAACCTGAAGGAAATCGCGCAATCAAAACTATTATCGGGTAAGGGCAGATTATGCGCGTCTACAAACTTCGTTTGCAAACCTGAATTCGTTATTTTTGATTGCAGCACTTTCAGCATTTCTTCGGAAGCATCACAAGCGGTCACCCTGGCCCCTTTTTCCAGGAATGGAATTGTGAGTCTGCCAGTTCCCGCTCCGATATCGATCACTTCCCATCCCGAAACGTCCGGCAAAGTTGAGAACACTAGCTGCTCTTGTGTATGTTTGATGAATTCTCCGATTGCGCTCCCGAAACGCAATCGATCGAAGGATTGGGCAGTCTCCGGATCTGCGTACACACGATAGCTGTAGTGGTTCTTTGCGGAATCCATTCTAAATAACCCGTTTGTAGTAGCGAATTCAGTCGCTATTTCTTAGCGAATGAATTCGCTACTACGAACTGGCCAGTCGGCTTCTTCAAATTCTGGACGTATTCGTACAGTTGCGCTGTCTTTGTGATGTATTCCTTGTAACTGTATTTCTCTTCCGCAACGCGGCGCGCGCGTTCCACCATTGCGGCTGTTTCCGGATCTTCAATCGCTCGAATGATTCCATCCGCAAATGCTTCGGCCTTCGGCTCGGTCAGGATGGAAATATCCGGCGTCAACACCTGCGTATGAGTGACAAGATTCGTTGCAACGATCGGTTTGCCGCTACGCAAATAAGAATAAATCTTCAAAGGCGTATTGGTTCCGGATTTTCTTGGCGATACAAGAACATCTGCAATCTGAAAATAATCGCGCACTTCCGCGGCGGGAATTTTTTCGACAAAATGTACATGCGATGCAACGCCCAGCTTCTCACTCAGGTCCCGGTAGTATTGCGTCAGTTTCGCATTGCCGCCAACAAGGAGAAATAGAATGTTTGATCTTTTGGCGGCGACCAGTTTGGTTGATTCCAGCAATAGATCCAGGCCTTGATAATGCTCAAATGTGCCGGCATAAAGGACAACTTTCTTTCCTGGAAATTGCGGAGCTGCTCCGGCTGTCATCTTTTCTCCGGGGAATATTTCTTCCGACTGCGGAGTGTTTTCAATCACGAACACCTTTCGCGTCACGCCGGATTCCACAACGTGCTCTTTCAAATAAGGACAAATTGCTATGATGGCATCCGAAGATTGGAGCGCAAATTTTTCGAAACTCCGCATGATTTTGTGGATCCAGCCCGCGTGAACCACATCAAAGTTTTTGAATTGTTGAGGCAGGGAAGAATGCATGTCGTAGACATGTGATATTTTCCAGAATTTGCGGAGGATTGCTCCCCAGAAACAAGCCTCTTCATGAGTGTGGACGGCGTCGTACCGGTTTCTAAAAAGTAGTTTTAATACGGTGAAAAACAGGAAGAAATCCAGGAAGAGTTTTCCGATGGATGGCCCGACTTTAACGGACGAAATTCCCGGAATGCGCAGCGACCGATAAATCCTAAGCCCGGCGATCTCGACATTTTGCCCCAGCGGATAAGTCGCCAGATCCACTTCGTGTCCCAGCTCCGATAGCGCCTTAATCCGGAAATACTCACTGAACGGAGTTCCACGTGGCTCGAAAAATGGCTCAGGCGCAATCATTAAGATTTTCATAAATAGGAAGCCGCCAAGACGCCAAGCCGCCAAGATTCTGAAATGAAAAATTCTTTCATGACGTCTTGGCGCCTTGGCGGTTGGTTTTTATTAATATTACAGTTTCTCATAATCCGACGGGGTATTCACGTTCTGAAACATCTTTCCGGACGGATCGAATTGCCCGATTGCTTCTTCCGTCACAAAATGCACACGCGCAGCGCCGAGAGCATCTCGCAACTTATACTTTTTCGCCGCTATCGAAGCCTCAAAACCTGCCAACAACGACTCCGAATAAACGGCGTGCAACATTTCCTCGCGCCCTTTCCAGACCGGAATCACGACGTCAAAATCCGAAAGGCTGCAAAGATACTGGATGAAAGCTTCATTTAAATAGGGCATATCGCACGCAACGCAAAATGCTCTTGAAATGCCCGCCTTTAATATGGATGTGATGCCACCAATCGGGCCAATATCAGGATGCAAATCCGGAATTTTGGGAAGCCCGTATTCAGCAAAGTCATCCTGATTCCGAACACTCAGGAAAACGCGGGAGAAAATACCATTGAGTATTTCGATGGGAGCATCGATTAGATACCTGTCGCGATAAGGCAGCAAGGCCTTGTTTTTTCCCATGCGTGTGCTCTTGCCTCCCGCAAGAATGACACCCGCCACCGACTCAATCATACGTTGAAACGGAAGGTGATGATGTCCCCATCTTGCACCACATAGTCTTTTCCTTCCAGCCGGAAAACACCTTGTTTTTTTGCCTCAGTGAAGGAACCGGTTTTGACGAAATCAGGATAGGCAACCACTTCGGCGCGTATGAAGCCACGCTCCATATCAGAGTGAACCGTGCCGGCCGCTTTTTGCGCATTCAGTCCGCGCCGCAACGGCCAGGAGCGCACTTCTTCCGGTCCTGCTGTAAAAAAGAGAATCAAATCCAGCAGATGAAACGTTGTGTGAATCACGCGGTCCCGCCCAGTCTCCTGAAATTGATATTGCTCCAGGAATTCCTTTCTATCGTCCGCTTCTAATTGCCCGATCTGTTCTTCCAGAGGGCCGCAGATGTAAGTAATCTCCTGATTCTTCGAAAAGGCATCGGATACAAATTGATCTCGTTCGTTCAAGCGCTCTTCGCTCAAATTCACAATATGCAACAGCGGCTTTTCGCTGAGAAAAGCGAAGCTCCGCAGTCTCTTTTTTTCGTGCGCCTCAAACTCTAATTCACGAAGCGGTTTTTCGGCTTCGAGCTGTTTTATACACTGTTCCAGCAACGCGAGCTCATCTTCGTTCTCTTTATTCTTCATCTTTTTTACGAGCATCGTTAGCTTTTCCAGCCGGTTATGAATCACATCCAGATCTGCAAGAATCAGCTCCAGATTAAAATCCTGAATATCATTTTGTGGATGAAGGTCCGAGGGAGGAATTCCCATTTCTTCATCTTCAAAAGCTCGTACAACATGCAACAGGCAATCCACGGTTCGAAGATGAGATAGATACTCAGCTCCTTTGATTTCGCCACGTTGCACGCCCACGAGATCTACGAATTCTGTAGTCGCAAGCGTTTTCTTTTTCGGCTGCACGAGATCGTGTAGTTTCTCGAGGCGTTCATCCGGAACTTCAGCCACACCGACGTTCACAGCTTTGGCTTGCGCGAAACGAGAGGTTTCCGCATGTCCACGCGTAAGTAAATTAAATAGAGTCGTTTTTCCTACTTTTGGAAATCCTACAATTCCTGCTTTCATATTCACCGCAGAGGGCGCGGAGGGCGCTGAGAGGAAAAGACAGAGTCTATCTCTGCGATCTTTGCGTCCTCCGCGGTGAAAGTATAATAGTTGGCTTGTGAAATACAGACAACTGGGCAGGACTGGGATCTCCGTCTCAGAGATCGGATTCGGCTGCTGGGCCATCGGCGGGCCCGTGGATTTGTTTGGGATCCCGGTCGGTTGGGGCGTTGTGGACGACCGTGAGTCAGAAGCAGCCATCCGTCGTGCTTTGGAGCTAGGCATAAATTTTTTCGACACGGCTGATGTTTACGGCAGTGGACATAGTGAAGAGCTGCTCGGTCGTTGCCTGCAAGGAGCGGATTCCATAGTCGCAACAAAGGTGGGAAACGCGCGGAAAGAAGGACGCCCCGTTAAGGACTTTTCTGTGACACACATTCGAACGCGACTCGAGGCCAGCCTGAAACGACTGAACCGGGAAACGATCGATATCTATCAACTACACAATCCCCCTCCGGAAGTATGGCAAGCCGAGGAAGCTTTTCGGTTGCTAGAACAACTAAAACAGGAAGGTAAAATCCGTGCCGCCGGAGTATCTATTTCGACGATGCAAGAAGGCATTCATCTGATTCAGAACCGGAAAGTGGACTTGTTGCAGATTCTCTTCAATATCCTGAATCAGGCGCCCGCCGGCGAGCTTGTACCTCTTGCGGAACAGGCTCAAATCGGATTGATTGCCAGGGTGCCACTGGCCTCCGGCATGTTAACGGGCAAGTTCCAGAAGGACCATAAATTCCCGAAAGATGATAACCGGCAAAACTATCTAACACCCCGCCGACTTCCCGAGGCTCTGGAAAAAGTGGATCGCTTGAAACAAATTTTGCAAGATTCGGGTTATAATGTTCAGCAAGTCGGATTGGCCTTCTTGCTTCGCTTTCCTGTAGTGCCGATACCGGGAGCGAAGAATGTAGCTCAGCTCGAACAGAATGTCTCGGCAACCGAAGTGCAGTTACCGGACCATTTGTTTGATACGATTCGTGAAGAATTCGCGAGTTACAATTTTTACTTGCGACATAAAGTTCGCGTCTAGTGGAGCGGGGGAAGTTTCATCGTGGAATCTGAACAGTTTCAGTGTTTTGAAACAATTCTGAAAGAAGCCGCCGAGTCAGATCTTGATCAGCTTGTAATGGTACCGCGAGAAGACGTTTGCCACCTTTATATGTTGTCCAATGGACGAATTTTGAAAGGGATCACCTTTGAAAAGGACATTACTAGAGCTTTTGTGGAATATTTTACAGAGCAAGAGTTCCCGGAACCTATCCAGGAAACGCTCTTGTGCGAACTGAATGCCATCACATCCGTCGCATTAGGGAAATGTTTTACTGTAAAAATTGTGAAGAAAGAAACGTGACGCGGACGTCTCCTAATTGCTAGCGGGCCGTTTGAAATCGAATTTCCTTGCGGTTTCATAAATGGAATTTGCGGCAATCCCCGCGAATATATAGACAGCCGGCATACCTTCCACCAAAAGACGAAAATGCATTGCCGCTGCAGTCATCATCGGAAGAATACATCGGCCAACAATCACGCATAATGGGAGAAGCAGAATCCATTCGCGTCGGTAAATGGAGATTGCGATTCCCAGAATTCCCAGAACCACCGTGCAGTAGGCAAACACATGATCCGGAATCCATTTCGGTATTTTGTACAGACTCTTGGGTAGATCATCCTTTATAACGTTGATTAAACGGAGGAAGGGGACAACAACATAAACACGAATTTTGCCTTTTTGCATTTCTTGCCTGGTAAGCTTTGCATAGTTGATGTTTGGATTAAGCTTTAAATTGTGACTGTATCGGTAATGATCATCCATTTCGGTAATCCAGGAATTCGCCCATTTGACCTGAGGCAATCGGCTTTTCAGGGTGAGATCACCAACAGGTGCGAATCTACCTGCAATTTGATAGTTTCTAATAATCCACGGTGAAGCGGCTGCGAAAAATGTCAAAACGAGCAGTAGCGATTTGGCAATTTTACGTGAGAGTATTGCACAGGACAGCACCAGTAAAGGGATGATCAAAACTTGATCCGCCCGCGCAAACCATGCAAAGGCACAGGCGAGTCCTGCAGCCACCCAGAAAAGTGTGCGTTCCCGCCTGATGGACAGAAGCACAAGATAAAGTGAAAGGGTGATGAAGAAAGTTGCAAGGATTTCAGCAGCAAGGACACGAGTGTATCTTGCAAGCAGGGGACAAAGCAAAGCGGTGATGATTGCCATACGCTTCGCTCGCTCATTGAGCCCAAGCAATTGAGCAATCAACCCTGTCAGATAAATGGTCAATAACTCCAGAATCAACTGCACGAAAGCTACGAAGCGTAAATTGGAGTTATTACTAACCAAAAAAGTACCCGCCAGAAAGAAGGCATAGCCTGGATTGTGTTCCGAAGTATCTGGTTTGTAAGGAGCCTTAGTGCTTTTAGAGAAACCATTTCCTGCCAGGAGGTTCTTCGCCTGTGGAACATAGCGCTTTCTTGCGTCAAAGCCGATATTGATCGGGGGCATTAGAATGGCGGCTCTTATAACAAAAGCGAACAGGCAAATCGCTATAAGAGCCGCATATTTTCCGATCTTTGAATCTTTTACCATAGCATGCATGGTTTTTAGCACGTCAAAAATATTTGACGGTCCATTGGATCAGCTTTTTCATCTTTTCCGTATAAGGCGGATAAAAAAAGGTCATAGCACCGGTCTTTGGTTGTTTCAAAACGGCGCGTTCATGTGAAAAAGCCCTGAATCCGAAGTAGCCGTGCGAATTGCCGATTCCGCTGTTGTTGATTCCGCCAAAAGGTAGTTCCACGTTCGCAAAATGAACAGCAACATCATTAATACAAACTCCACCGGAATGCGTATGATCCAGAATGTTTTTTACAAACGAAGTATTGTTGCTGAATATGTAGAGCGCGAGTGGGCGCGGCTTTGAATGGATCTGTTGGAGTGCGTCTTCCGGACTCCGGTAGGCCAAAACGGGAAGGATCGGACCAAAGATTTCTTCTTCCATGATCTGCGAATCCGCAGGAACGTTCGATACTATTGTCGGAGCAAAGTACTGGTTTGATTCCTCAATCTCTCCGCCGATTTCTATCCTGGCTCCCTGTTCCACTGCGACAGTGAGCATTTTTTTCAATCGCAGCTGATGTTTTGCTGAAATGATCTTGCAGTAATCCGGGCTGTTCTTTGGATCCTTATAGAGCTGTTGCAAATATTTTTTGGCAGTCTCTATAAACTGTTTTTCTCTTTTCTCCGGGACCAGTAAATAATCGGGGGCGACGCAAGTCTGGCCGGCGTTTATCATTTTTCCCCAAACGATTTTTCTTGCGGCATCTTCCAGGTCATAAACTTCATCGATAATTACCGGTGACTTCCCACCCAGTTCCAGAGTTGAAGATGCAAGATGTTTTGCGGTTGCCTGCATCACAATTTTTCCAACGGCCGGGCTTCCCGTAAAAAACACATGATGAAAAGGCTTCTCCAACAGCAAAGTTGCGACCGTGTGATCTCCCTCAAAAACGGCAACTTCTTCTTGCGGGAAAGTTTGTTCAAGAATCTGTTTGATGCAGCCGGATGTATGAGAGCTGATTTCGGAAGGCTTGAGCACGACGCAGTTTCCAGCAGCGATCGCCGAAACAACCGGGCTCAGAGCAAGCTGGAATGGATAATTCCATGGAGAAAGAATCAGGGCCATGCCTTTAGGCTCATAACGGATAGAAGCATTAGCGCGAAAAAAGACAAGTGGATTCTTCAGCGGGCGCGGCTCCATCCATTTTTGCAAATGCTTGCAGGCGTGCCTGATCTCACTGAGCACCGGATACAATTCGCTCAAGCCCGTTTCTTGAGGCGCTTTCCTCAGATCCTGGCGCAAAGCGGTTTCGATCAGACTTTGATTTGCGAGAATTTTGTCCTGCAATCTGCGCAGTTTTGCGGTCCTTTGATCAGCAGACGTGTTCCGGATTGTGTCGCAATGGGCTTTTTGCAGTTCAAAAACACGATCGATTTCGGAATTAATTGCCACGGCTCTATTTGAACAGAAGATCGCAAAGAGCGCAAAGAAATTAAAATTTTATCTTTGCGGCCTTCGCGTTCTTCTGTTCAAAACGAGGGAAGATCGCGTAAGGAGCGTTGGTCTAATCGCCGCAAGCCGGCTTCGCGCGCGGCGGTGACCGCTTGTTCGAATTCAGTCTTGAACAGATCTCTGTGGATTTCGGGATATTTTTCCGTCTTATTGGCGGGGTAGTATTGCGCCATCACGTTGACGTAGGTATCCTGTGAGATCTCACTCACGATGTAGTTCATGATTTCTTTTGTATCGGCTACACCTCCCGGCATTACCAGATGGCGAATCAGCAATCCACGAATCGCCATTCCGGACGAATCGAATTCCAATTCTCCTACCTGCCGGTGCATTTCTTTGATCGTCCGTTTTGCGACTTCTGCATAGTCTTTGGCCTTTGCGTAAACCTTTCCGTGCTCTTCGGTGAAGAATTTGAAATCCGGCATGTAGATATCAACGATTCCATCCATCCATCTCAAACTCTCCATGCTGTCATAGGCGGAAGTGTTGTAGACAAGCGGCAGATGTAAACCGAGCCGGATAGCGATGGGAAGGGCCTCAAGAATTTGAGGAACTACGTGTTCCGGCGTGACAAAGTTGATGTTATGACAGCCTTTCTTTTGCAGCTCCATCATCATTTGTGCGAGCATTTCGGGAGTTGCCACAACGCCAACTTCAAGCTGGCTGATATCATAGTTCTGGCAAAAGACACAGCGCAGATTGCACATGCTGAAAAAAATTGTCCCGGAGCCGCGCCACCCACGCAGGCAGTCCTCTTCACCAAAATGAGGGAAGTAGGAAGAAACACGCGCGTAGCGGCCTGTTTTGCAAACTGCCTTCTTGTCTTCCAAACGATTCACCGCACAATCACGCGGACATACTTTGCAAATGCCTAAAGAGGCAACCGCTTGTTGTGCGCGCGATTTGATTTCGGAAAGTGGAAGTTTGAGGTAGGCAGGAGTGAAGGCCATCAAGCTAAATTATACAGTGCAGAGCCCGACGTAAAAACATTGGGGCGGCGCGAAGCCGCCCCAATCACAGGGGATTTGATTAGTAGACGACGATGCCTTTAAAGCTGCAGGTCTTTATTTTGTTATTCGGTGACCACGTTCTAAAGCCCACAATACCGGACGGCGTAGTTGCGGGCGCGAGCGTGATGATCAAAACACCATCCACATATACCCTGAAGTTGCTTCCATCAAACTGCATCTTAATGTGGTAATACGTGTTTGTGGCGATCGTTCTCGAAACGGTTAGTTGAGCAACGGTTGTGCCTCCGGAAACCTGTTTCAGAATGTAGCGGTTTTTGTCATCCTGAATTTGAAGCTCCACGTTAGTCGAGCTGCTCTGGTACCATCCGAAAACAGAGGCGCGTCCTGAGGCTGTTTGAATTCTGACATCTGTTTCGATCGTGCAGTTAGTGCAACCGCCGAAATTGGGTGATATGGCCCTGCCGTCCTTCGTTGTGCCGGTCAGATCGCCATTCACAACGGACCATGTCCCACCGGTGAGCGTCCAGCCTGCGGCGTTTCCATCTTCGAAGTCATCGGAGAAGGAGACCGAGGCATTGTTTACGTTGACATTGACCGGCGAAGATGATGCGCTATGACTTGCATTGTCATATGCGATCGTTGTCAGGCTGTGACTTCCATTTGCCACCGTGGTTGTATTCCAGCTTGTGCTGTAGGGTGAGCCTGTGTCAGTACCGATCAGATTCCCATCGACAAAAAATTCTACGCGATTCACCGAACAATCATCCGATGCGTTCGCCGAAATCGTAATCGTTCCGCTGACTGTGGCGCCATTGCCAGGAGAAGTGATCGAAGTCGATGGCGGCTCAGTATCGACGCATCCCGATCCTGATTCGTATGCGCCGATGTCATGCGTGCTGCCTGCGGGACGCGGATTCCCTTCCAGGTCGTCCGTAACCTGGGCGAGCAGAAAACCGGAGTCGATTGCCGGTGAACCTGCCTTCAGGTGGTAATCGTCCACAGAAGCATTCACAAAAAGCGCAGTTGTGTTTGAAATGAACGAATTCAAATCATGCCCGCGCGATTGCCAGGTTGCAAGACTTACGAAACTTGCGCCATCGTTGTAGGAAAAAACATTCACCACCGCATTGCGATTGGAATCCAATCCCGGTTCACTTTCCGAATCGACATTGATGGAACCGCGAGTTCCCAGATGAATAAGAATATTGTTTTTGATCTCATTGTTGGTGGAACCGTTTAGTAAAGAAATGACAAATCTGCCGTTCGAAGGTTGCACGATTGTATTGTTGTAGATTTTGTTGTGATGTGTGCCGAACTGATTGCTTCCCTCTCCATCATCCCAGCCGGCAATTCCACCCGCAACGTTCTTGTAAAGCAAATTATTCTGAACAACAGAATTGATCACGGATGCCAGATTGATGGCCGCTCCGCCGGCAGCTCCGTTTTCATAAATGATGTTGGAATCAATCAATGCGTTGGAGATGATTCCATCGCCTGCCAGTGCCGGATCGGCATTGATCTGAATTCCCGAAGCGTTGTTGTGATGCGCTTTGTTGCCAATGATGACGGGATTATCCGCGCTATTGGAAACATAGATTCCATGTTCGATTGCGCTGAAGGAGGTTTCATTGTTTTCAATTAGAATTCCTTCGGCGTAACCCGTGAAAATTCCCCAGCGTGAATTGTTGTGGCAGTAATTATTCCGGATCACAATTCCATGAACTTCCGGGCTAGGTTCTCCTTGAACAGCAATGCCTGAACGCAAAGCGGAATGCACTTCAAATCCTTCTATGTGAACATAGCTCGCATTGCGGATCCAAAGATTGTCGTTGTTGGTGTTCAATGAACCCTTTGCATTTACAATGGCCCCGGGTTGTCCGATAAAACGAATCGGCGCAGATATGGTCCCGGATTTTGAGAATTTCGCCCCCACATAGGTTCCGGCGGTTACAATAACGGTATCTCCCGCGTTCGCAACGTCCGCACCTTTTTGAATGGTTCGAAACGGAAGAGGCAGGGTTCCAGGGTTGGAATCATTTCCCGATACGGAGACGTAATAGGTAGCTGCGTAACACTGCATGAGACAAAAGAAAAGGAAGAAGAGAGTAATCGTCGTCTGTTTTTTCATTGTTCCCTACACCTCCAATTTTTGTTGTGCAATTATGCTGCCATATCTAAGGGCTAGAAGTATCAATCACTTACGGGGCGGATTCAGATCCTGATGACAAAAAATGTTAGTGGCCAGGGTCAGGATTTGACCTGCTCCACCTGTACCCTTTGAGGGGCTGTCCTGGATATGTCTTGCGGTTGCAGCACTGCTGCTTCCAAATCTTTTTTTAATTCCGTGATCGTGCGATAACGGTGAATGGGGTCTTTCTCCAGTGCTTTGCAAATAATCCTTTCAATTTCTGTAGAGATTCCGGGATTCACTTTCGTTGGAAGCTCCGGCTCTTCCTTCAGTTGCATAAAGCCAACTGCGATCGCTGAATCTCCTGTGAAAGGAACGCGACCCGTAAAAATTTCATACAAAATGATTCCGAGTGAGTAGATATCGGCGCGCTCATCAATTTTCTTGCCGGATACCTGTTCCGGCGCCATGTATTCGGGAGTTCCCATAATGAGACCTGTCGCCGTCATGCCTTCCATGTGTGCGGTTCTTGCTAGCCCAAAATCAATGATTTTGATGCGGTTTGTCTGATCCAGAATAATGTTTTGAGATTTAAGATCCCTGTGAATCACACCTTCACGATGCGCGGCCTCCAGTCCATCGCAAACTTGAGCAGCGATGTTGAAACCTTGCATCATCGATAGTGCGCCATTCCTTTTTATATAGTCTTTCAAACTCGTGCCGTGAAAATATTCCATCGAAATGAATGTGAGTCCATTGATTTCGGAAATGTCATGAATGCGAATGATGTTCGAATGCGTAATCCGCCGCGCCGCAGATACTTCTCTTTTTAATCTTTGCAATGCGTCTTGATCGTTACTCAGTAAGGGTGAGAGGATTTTGATCGCCACCTGTTCTCTGAGCTCTTTATCATATGCATGGAACACAATGCCCATTCCCCCGCGACCAAGCTCTTTCAGGATTTGATAACGTCCTTCCAGGGCTGTGGCAACATTCATAAAGGTAGTGGGCATCTGGCTGACTCCTGCAGCATCCGGATTCGTTACAATCCTGCCCAGACTCAATGACCTCTCCAGTTGATAGTTCATTTCCGAATCGAGCCGGCATATCAAGGCTTCCAGATTCTGCAGTCTCTCTTCCAGCTTTTTCATCTTACCTTCCTCTTCGGGACTCTTTTGCGCGGCAGTCTGTGCAAGTTGCTTTTTGTGTCTCATCCACATTGGAAGAAAGATCCAGGAAGTGATCGATCCAAAAACGATTGCAGCAATCAGAACGTCTTTATTGGAGCTGAGAAAAGCCATCCCGAAGACAGCGACGATCAGCCAGAAGAATCCGCCTCGATTCTTCAGGCTGGGAAGTTCAGGTAACTTGTCTTTTAGCGCCATGAGCTCCGAGAGACACGAATTGGTGCCTTAATCATAACAAATACTCCATACGAGAATAAACCCGTCAACGTTCTCGAGGATGTATGAAAGGGATTTGAAGGTTTCTACGACAAACTTATTGAGGTTGCCATGACAACTTTTTCTGAGCTCATCCGATTATATATAGGTAGAGAGGTTAAAAAAGATGTTTGGGGATCAAAAACTTGAGCCAAGGCGATATGAAGATCCGAAACTTCGGGATCTGAACTCCGGTGAAGTTGTAGATGTTATTTCGCCGGGATCCTTTGAATTGGAAACGGTTCTGCTGGATTCCGCTTACTACAAATTCCGGGGAAAAGAGTACAGGTTTCTGCTTTCAAAAGCGCGTGAGCTCGGATTGAAGGTTGCGTGAGACAGGTATAATGTTGGCAGAATGATTCTGCTGTTGATCCTCTCAACATTTACTTTTCAGCACGGTGGGGCAGACATGCAAGGTTTTCTTGCAATGCCATCCGATCCGCCGAAAGCTCTCCTTCTTTACTTCCATCGTTACGTAGAAAAAGGGGACGCAGTAAAACTCTGGGGGGAATCACTAAACCCAAACGGTTATGCCGTAGCCGGCTTCACAGCTCCCTCATCCGGGAATATCTTGGAAGCGGCAGAGAATGCACTTTTGTCGCTTCGCAAAAATCCGGAGCTTGAAAAAGTGCCGGTGATTGCAATAGGTGCCAGCATGGGCGCAGTTTCAGCGGCGCAATGGTTTGCTTCCAGCTCAAAAGTGAGAGGTTTGATTTTGATCGTTCCAGGTTCTCCGGACATTTGCTCATTTCTTAAGGCTGCTTCAGGCCGGCCTGTTTTCTTGATTCAGGCGGAGAATGATGAGATAACTCATGGCTCCGGCGCAAAAATCCGTAAATGTCTCAGTTCAGGGAAACCATTTATGTTAAAGGGAGCCGGACACCTCTTTCCTCCTTCCTCTGTGGCGAATGAAATCAGTCAGTGGCTCGATTCGCTACCCCTGAGCACCACCAAATAAACGGGAAATCGCCCAGATCATAACGACAAGAACGGCAAAAGCCATCCCAAGAAATGCGGCAACCAGACCGCCGATGAAAATCCAGTGCCTGTTCGTGCTTTTCAAAGGGGTCTCGGCGTATTGATGAAATAGTTTCATGTTCCGGGTGTTCGCCTTGTAGACGAAGTCAAACGCGTCACCTACAAAAGGGATCGCGCCAATTGCGAAGTCCAGCAAACTATTAACAAGCATTCTCACGATTACGATTTTTGGAAGCCTGAACTGAAAAGCGCGTATGAGCAAGAAGAGTCCCAAAAGCCCGCTTATGATATCGCCGGCCCCTGGCACCAAACCGAGCACCGCTTCCAGTCCAAATCGCCATTTTGTGCCGGGAATCTTAAAACAGTTGTCCAGGAGCCAGGCAAGTTGATCGAGCTGATCCCGGGTTTTGGTAATCTCGACGGTCTTCTGTTCAGTGTTCATGTACAATAATCTATTCCTGAGAGTTTAAACGTATACCATTAGATAAGGAAGAATTCACTATAACCATGGCTCACGATCAGTTTTCAGATTTGTTGATCGGGTACGCTCTCGATGAGCAACCGGAAGAGGTGCGCCTCAGAGTCCTTGCCCATCTGGAATCCGGTTGTGATACTTGCACAACAGAGCTGAAAAATATTCAGGAAACGCTCCATAAACTTCCGTTGAGCTTGCCGGTATATTCTCTTCCCGCTTCGGTGAAAATGCGAATCGATCAACAAATTGAAGACGAGATGTTCCACGATAAAGATTTTCACCGGCAGAGCGTGTCTCATTACAGATTAATGAGACGTCTTGGAATTGGCGGCATGGGAGAAGTCTTTCTTGCCGAGGATACAAAACTTGGCCGTTCCGCTGCAATCAAATTAATCCGTCCTGAAGGGGCAAACCAGGAAAGGAAGAAACGTTTCTTGCGCGAAGCTCGCGCGGCTGCAGTTCTGAGCCATCCCGGAATTGCTACGATTTACGAAGTAGGTGAAGACGGCGGTACAGACTTCATTGCCATGGAGTACGTTGAAGGGCATTCTCTGAAGGAAGAGCTCAGGGAACAACCTCTGGATCTGGAACGCATCATCCGGCTCGGAATTCAGCTGGCAGACGCTCTATCGGAGGCACATGAGCGCGGGATTCTGCATCGCGATTTGAAACCGGAAAACATTCAAATCCGGAAGTTGGATCAGCTGAAGATTCTCGATTTTGGTCTTGCAAAATTTCTCGAAACGCGCCTTGAGGATGACTACACATCTTCCACCGATGCTGTTGTCGGAACCATTCCTTACATGAGTCCGGAACAAATCGAAGGAAAATTCCTGGACGCACGCAGCGACCTTTTCTCAGCTGGTTCTTTGCTTTATGAAATGGCGACCGGCCGCGCACCTTTTACGGGTGAGAATCCGGGCGCCACTCTGCAAAACATCTTGAACTGCAATCCAGCTCCCCCTTCCTCGCTGAACCCGCAAATTCCTTCTTCATTGCAAAAAATAATAGCCCGCTGTCTGCAGCGAGATCCAGCGTTACGTTATCCTTCTGCTAAAGAATTAGTAGCAGATCTCACACTACTAGAGAAAGGGAAATCGATCGATTTCGCCCGCCCGGTGACTTCCATTGCGCGCCCCGCTATTTCGATTGCTGTTTTATATTTCGAAAACCTCAGCGAAGAAAGGGAGAGTGATTATTTCCGGGCCGGAATGACTGAAGACATTATTACGGAGCTTTCCAAACTGAAAGGCTGGGAAGTCAGGCCGCGAACTCAAGTTGTTCCCTACAAGGACCAGGAGATTCACATCAAGGATATCGCTTCGGAATTGAAAGTGACTCACATTTTGCAAGGTAGTATCCGAAAAGCGGGAAGTCGGTTGCGAATCTCAGCTCAACTTGTGGAGACGCGTACGGCAAGTTCGATGTGGGCGGAGCGTTACGACCGCGACCTGCAAGATATTTTTGAAATCCAATCAGAGATTGCCCAAAAAATCGCAGTGGCCCTGAAAGTTCATTTAACCAAATCAGAAAAACAGGAATTTGCGAAACGTTACACGGAAAATCTCGAAGCCTATGATTCTTATCTACGCGGCCGTGAAATGATTTTCAGGTTAAGCAAGGAAGGTGTAGAAGGCGCGATCGATTATTTTTTGCAGGCCGTGCAAGCAGATCCCAAGTATGCTCTGGCTCATGCGGGTCTGGCGCAGGCTTACGCGATCAGCCTGAGTTTTTATGGTGGTCCTGAATCACTGGCCGATCAATCGATCGTTCATGCCGGCAGGGCGCTGGCTCTGGAAAAGAATTTACCCCAGGCATATGCCGCCCTGGGTCTTGCTTATTTCTTGAAACGGATGATTGAAGATGCAAGAGAAGCCTGCTCAAAAGCGGTGCAACTCGATCCATATGACCCCTTCGCTACGTGGATTTCGGGACGCTTGTTGTACCGGATGAACCAGTATGAGGAATCTGCTGAGCGATTCCGGAAAACGATTGAACTCCTTCCGGATTTTTACACGGCGTATGCTGATTTATCGCAGGCTTATGAAAATATGGGGATGCACGAGATCGCGATTGAAACCCGTAAGAAGACGATTGAGTCCTGCCGCAAGTATGTTCAGGATTTTCCGAATGAAGCAAGAGCTCGTATCTTTCTAGCGACAAGTTATGCATGGCTGGATGCGCAGTCCGAAGCAATTGCAGAAGGAAAACGCGCTGCCGACCTGAGCCCGAAAGACCCGGTACTGATGTACAACCTCGCCTGTCTTTTCAGTTTGTTGAATGAGAAGGAAGAAGCAGTGCACTGGCTCTCGAAATCGATCCAGCTCGGACGCCGGGATTTCGAATGGATGAAACGGGATCCGGAATTGGAAAACATTCGCAATCATCCCGCCTACCTCGCCCTTATCAACCAATAAAAAAAGTAGCACAGGCGTCTCGCCTGTGGAAGCGCAGGCGGGACGCCCAGCGCTACTTTTTTCAGCTATAATTGCTTTGATGTATTTCAAACAATTTTATCTTGGGTGCCTTGCTCACGCTTCCTATTTGATTGGCAGCGACGATGAGGCTGCTGTTGTAGATCCGCAACGTGATGTGGATCAATATATAGAGGAAGCCGCACGCCAGAATCTTACGATCAAGCATGTGATCGAAACTCATTTGCACGCAGATTTTGTTTCTGGACATCGGGAGCTTGCCAGACGGACCGGCGCAAGAATCTATTTTGGCTCAAAGGCGCAAGCTCGTTTTGAACATGTTCCGGTTCAGGAAGGAGAAGAAGTCCGGTTCGGTAAGGTGAAGTTAAGATTCCTGGAAACTCCCGGGCACACACCGGAATCCATTTGCGTTCTGGTTTTTGATCGGGAAGAGTCTGAGAACCCGGTAGCAGTTTTAACAGGTGATACGATGTTCATCGGTGATGTCGGGCGCCCTGATTTGTTGGGCGCTACGATGAGTCCGCAGCAACTCGCCGGAATGTTGTATGACTCTTTGCATCAAAAGTTGCTGACACTACCTGACGATGTGAAAGTGTTTCCCGCGCACGGCGCGGGTTCCATGTGTGGGCGGAATATTTCGAGTGAAACCAGCTCAACAATCGGTGAGCAGCGGAAGTTCAACTATGCGTTGCGGCCGTTGCCACGCGAAGAATTCATAGACATGATGACGACCGATTTGCCGGAGGCTCCGGCTTATTTCGGTCAGGATGCCCAGTTGAATCGCGAAGGGCCGATTCCGCTCGATGAGCTGCCGTCACTAAAAGAACTCTCGCCGGCGGATGCCCTGCAATTTCGTGATCAACGCGCCGTGATTCTGGATACACGCTCGGCTGATCAATATGGAACAGGACACATTCCAGGTTCACTCAATATTGGATTGGGTGGCCAGTTTGCTACGTGGGCCGGTACGTTGATTCCGCTCAAGACGCCGATTGTTCTTGTTGCCGAAAACGAAGAGCGGGTGCAGGAAGCGCGCCTGCGTCTTGCCAGAGTCGGTCATGAAAATGTCGTTGGTTTTCTTGGCGGTGGAATCCTGACCTGGTATCAAGCGGATTTGCCCCTTGCCACAACCGAACAAATCAGCGTTGATGAACTGGAACGTCGAATCAAAGAAGGCGCGACGAAACAGCTCCTGGATGTGCGCAGGCCCGGTGAATGGACGTCCGGGCATATCAAGCAAGCCGTGCATATTCCTCTGAATAAACTGCGTGATAATGTGAACCGGCTCGATCCTGAGAAAGAAGTCACAGCGATTTGTGCCGGCGGTTATCGTTCTTCTGCCGCGACCAGCGTGCTGGAACAAGAGGGGTTCCTTCGTATTACAAACGTCGTGGGCGGTATGACCGCCTGGACAAAAGCCAATCTTGATGTAGTTAAGTAGAACTACAGTCACTCTTCATCCGTATATCTCCTTGAAATTCTGTTTTGACTGGCTTGGCGTGTTGGCGCCTTGGCGGTTGATCTAGAGGGGAATACCGATGATTCGAATTGAAAACGTATCCAAAAAATATCGATCCGGCGTGTTTGCGCTATTTTGCTCGGGTTGGTGGGCTACTACCTTGTTAGTAACTCAATCGGAAGGGACACGCGGACGCGTACAGGATTCGTCATCGCCTCCACGACAGTCCGCAATCACGAATACTTGATTGGCATTTTTCTGAGTAATGTACTTTTTTTGTCGGTCGTCATCTTCGGATTCATGCTGAGCAGTATGGTGATGCAACTTGTACGCGGAGAAGCCGCAGTCCGGTTTTCTTCTTTTCTATGGCACTACGCGCTTCTGTTACCGCCCATGATCATCTTTGTGTCTGGAATTGCTTTGTTGTTTGAATCTATTCGCTGGCTCTCCGGCCGGTTTGGAGACCTCTGTTATTTTCTCGTATGGATGTTTGCTTTCGGCATGGTCGCTGTTTCAGCTGAAAAACTCGGGGGAACGAACTGGAGCTCTTATTTTGATACATTCAGTTTTGCATTCATGCTGGAGCAGGTAAAACAAATTACAGGGTCAGACTCTTTATCCATCGGAAGCAGTAGTTTTGATGCATCACAACCTCCTTTTCTGTTTCCCGGTTTAACGCTCTCACGGTCCTGGATTCTGTCTCGAATCGTATCAACACTGTTTCCTTTGATATTTGTGATCGGCGCGATGTTCGCATTTCACCGGTTTAATCCCACAAGAATCAAGTCCTCACAGGTCGGTTCTCGCAGAAGTCTTGTGGGAAGGTTGAACGCCCTGATCAAGCCGCTTATTGCTCCTCTCTTTTCTATAAGAATTTCGGCAAGACCGGGATTCTTCAACGCGATCCTTTCTGAAGTGCTGCTGACTCTACAGTTAAAGCCGCTCACAGGATTATTTCTCTTCGGTTCATTGACAGCATCCTTGTTTTCCGGAATGGACTCGCTACAGCAAAAAATTTTACCGGCACTCTTCGTTGGAGTGGCAATGATTCTGGCAGATTTGCCAACCCGCGAAAAGAGTGCGGGAACAAGCACCATGCTGGAATCGATGCCTTTGTTAAAACCTCACTTTGTCTGGTGGAAGCTGGGCACCGCATTTGCATTTGTTCTGTTTCTTGTATGCATCCCGGTGTTGCGGCTGATTCTCTTCAAACCATCCGCATCCATCTCTCTCATCATCGGATCAGCATTCCTAGCATCGAGCGCGATTGCGCTTGGAATCGCAAGCGGTAACCCAAAAGCGTTCATGGTTAGCTTTCTGATGTTTTTGTATCTGGTCATGAATGACAGCGGGAAAACTCCGGGCTTCGATTTTGCCGGCTGGTATGGCACGGCTACTCTTTCGGTGCAAATGATGTACCTGCTTCTCACCGGCGGTATGATTGTCTTCTCGCTCGTAGCGCGGACGTCTCGTCTGCGCTAAGCTCCGCAGGCGAGACGCCCGCGCTACTTTGTTCTAAAATGGCACAGGAGGTAATTGAAATTGAAACCACTCCTCTGTCTTCTTCTTACTTTTCTTTTTCTAGCAACCGCATCCGCGCAACAATTCAAAGCGCTGGTGGGCGGAACGTTAATTGACGGTTATGGCGGCAAACCGATCCGGAATAGCGTAATCCTTATCGAAGGGGAACGAATCAAAGCAATCGGACAGGTTGGTACGTTGCCTGTGCCAGAGGGCGCTGAAATTATTTCTACGGAAGGTATGTCCGTTTTGCCGGGTTTGTGGGACATGCATGTCCATCTGGACATCAACGGTCACGCGAATTACGAACACTGGGACAAAACGTATCCACCACAATATGAATCCGTAATCATGCCTGCTTCCGCGAAACAATTGCTACTGGCCGGCGTGACCAGTGTGCGTGATCTCGGCGCGCCTTTGCGTGAGAGTATTGTCGTGCGGGAGGCAATCAAATCGGGCAAAATTCCCGGACCTAATTTGTACGTGTCCGGTCCCTTTATTCAACACGAACCCTATCCTGGAACTGAATTCTTTCGCTGGGGAGTTAAAGGTGTGTCCGATGCGCGCGCAAAAATCAGGCAGCTGGCCGTAGCCGGTGTGGACATGATTAAGCTGATCGATCAGGATCAGATGACCATGGAAGAAGTGAATGCCGTTGTTGATGAAGCGCACAAACATTCGCTTCCCGTGGTTGCTCATTCACACCGGCCGGAAGAAATTCGCAGAGGCCTGCAAGTGGGTGTGGATTGTTTCGAACACACCGGACTGGCTTCCGCGCCCGAATATCCCTCCGATATCATATCGATGATTCGCGAACGAACGGCAAAAATGAATCTTGGTCCTTTGTTCTGGACTCCCACAGTCGAAGGCTTATTGAACTACGAATCGATTCGGGATAATCCGGAAGAATTAGACGATCCTTCCTGGCAGGAAGGATTGCCGCAGGAAATCATTCAGGATATTCGCGATTCCATCCTGCACCCTGAGCGTCTGCCCTATTTTCAAATAACACCGAACCGGCGACCAACTCTTTCACGAAAATTCCATCAGCTTATGGAATCGGGTGTTGTGCTACTGATCGGCACGGACAGTGGCATTCCCATGAATTTTCACAGTCAATCAACCTGGAAAGAACTGGACGCATGGGTGAACACATTCAAAGTGGATCCTATGTATGCCATTCGCGCCGCAACATATTGGCCTTCTCTTGCCATGAAAGTCGAAAAAGATTTCGGAACCATTTCTGAAGGCAAATATGCGGACATCATTGCGGTACGCGGAGACGTACTGCGTCACATCAATCTGTTGCAAGATGTGGATATCGTCCTTAAGCATGGGACGCGCTATAAATAAGGAGAGTCACGTGAAACGAATTACATTACTGATTGTTCTTTTTTATTTTCTTTTGAGTGGCGCTGCATTCGGGAAACAAAAACTCACAACCGTCCTTCTCGTTCGACATGCCGAAAAGGTCGTAACCTCCGGAGACGATCCTCCACTGTCGCCTCAAGGCGTCGCAAGAGCGGAGCTTCTGGTGCGCATGTTCGAAAACTCAGGCTTGAATGCAATCTACACGTCGCAATTCGCACGAACGAGATTGACCGGTGAACCGCTTGCGAAACGCTTGCGCATTTCCCTGGAAACGGTAGATGCGGGAACTACGAATAAGTTAGTAGCATCGATTTTGTCGAAGCATTCTGGCGGAACCGTTCTCGTGGTGGGTCACAGCAATACTTTGCCCGAGATTATTGAGGCGCTGGGAGGCGGCGAGGTCCAGGAGATTGACGATTCGGATTATGACAACCTGTATGTCGTAACAGTGTTCGGAAATGGGATTGCGAAAGTGGTGCGTACGAAATTCTTTGTTACAGGTGAAGAACAGGTTTGTAAATAATTCAAACCGCCAAGACGCTATGGCACCAACGTCAAAATATTTTTAGTTTTTTCTTGACGTTCTTGGCGCCTTGGCGGTTGAGCTTAAAAAAAATGGCGATCTGTGGGGAAGATCGCCATCTTCTCTTTCACAATGAAAGAGCCATGAGAGAGGAGTTAACGACTCTATCAGACACCAGGTGTTCATTTCCGCACAAGCTGAAAAGGAGGGATAAAGTTTTCATTCTTTAGAACTATCTTTTCTTCCTCCCAAAAAATTTTTCAAATTTACACAACCTTTTGCTTTTCATTTTCGTCTTAATGTTTAGTCCTCATGGCTCCTTCATTACGAAGGAGAAGGGCGGCTTCTGAAATGGAGTCGCCCTTTTTTGTGGCAGTCGCCTCATTCTTTTGGAGGATGTGGATTTGAAATCAAGAGGGGACAATAAGAAGAAGAAAATGAAAAGACTCTTGATTCGCTCTAGTGGAAGCTTGTTGTTTGTGAATCAGGAAGAAATTCACTGGATTGAGGCCAAAGGAAAATACAGTCATCTTCATTGTGAAGGGAATTATTATCCGGTGCGCGCCGGTATCCAGACTCTGGAGGGGGAATTGGATCCTGAATCGTTTATTCGGATCCATCGCTCCTATATCGTGAACGTCGATTCGATTCGGGAATTGAAACCATGGTTGAAAGGTGAATATCACGTGATCCTTAGTGACGGCACAGAACTGACCTGGAGCCGGAATTACAAAGACCGCTTCTACGAGTTTGTTGACAAGCTCGCACTCACACTCCCCGCCCGCAAATCTAATAAAGTAGATTAATTCAACACAGAGACACAGAGGCACAGAGATTAGAAAAATGTTTTTCTCTGTGTCTCTGCGCCTCTGTGTTAAGTTAAAACTCCAATAAGCTGAATTATCGCTCGTTGTGGCGAATCCGGGATTGAACCGTACGAAACAAGGCTCCACAGTTCCACAATCGGATACGAAAGGTACTTTACACGGTTCCAATTGAAGAACCACTCACTCCTGTTTGGAAATGAATGTGCCAACGAGACCGACGAGAAATTGATGGCACGACTCTTGCGAAAAGGAGGTCGTTCTTGAACACACATTAACTCTCATTAGGAGGAGCGTATGAAGCTTAAAATATTCCTCGTAGCAATTGCGCTTCTAGCACTTGCTGTAGCTCCTGTGATGGCACAAGTTTCTACCAGAGCAGGATCGATTTACGGCAAAGTAATAGATGAAAAGGGGGCCCCTCTGCCCGGCGTGACTGTTACATTGGAATCAAATGAGATTCAGCCGCAAACTGCGACGACCGGTCCAACCGGTGGTTTTCGTTTTGCGAACCTTCCTCCCGGTATCTACTCTGCAACCTTCGGTATCGAAGGATTTACGGAAGTTAGACAGGAGGAAATTCGGGTAAGTGTTGGCGGTGGAGTCCAATTGGACATCACATTGAGACCAACCTTAACCGAAGAGTTCGTGGTTGTGGCGGAAACACCCGTTGTCGATACAAAGAAAACGGGTAATGAATCTACTTTCAATCGTGAGTATCTGGACAAAGTACCTTCGGGACGCGATCCCTGGGTCATTATTGAGCAGACTCCCGGAGTCGACAATGATCGCGTAAACATTGCCGGTTCCGAATCCGGTCAGCAGACCGGCTTCTTTGCGCGCGGCGCAGCCGATACAGATAACGGCTGGAACTATGACGGTGTCAACGCAACAGATCCTTTATCCCTGGGAGCTTCCCCCACTTACTATGATTTCGACGCCTTTGAAGAAATCCAGATTCAAAGTGGCGGCATGGATGCTTCCGTGGGATCGAAAGGTGTTGTTGTTAACCTCGTTACAAAACGTGCTGGAAATAAGTGGGAAGCAAACGCTTCTTACTATTTTGTAAACGATTCTCTTCAGAGTGATAACACACCTGATGAGTTGATCGAACTTGGTGTGCTTCGTTCGAACAGAATCGATCAGGTTTATGACGTGGGTTTCGATATCGGCGGTCCTGTTGTAAAAGACAGACTCTTTGCATGGGGCGCCTGGCGTAGAAACCAGATCGATTTGTTCACAAGAGTGACGAATCCTTTTACCGGACAATCACTCAGTGACAAAACGAAGTTAACGGATCTGAATTTCAAAGTGAATTTCAATGCAAACTCCGCAAACGAATCTCAATTTGGATACTTTGACGGAGCCAAGGAAAAAGATGGTCGTGGTTTCGATCCGCCGACTCAAGCGGAAGAAACATTGTGGCAACAGGGAAGCCCCGGAACGATCCTGGAAGGGATCTGGACCGCTCAGCATACCTTCATTCCCAATGATCACACGATCATCAATGGCCGCTATGGCTACATTGGATTAAGCTTTGAACTCGCTCCCAATGGTGGAAACTGTGCACCCAGTACACCTTGCGAAATTCCGATGATCTATCTAGCCAGCATTCCGCATTGGGAAGATACATCTTTTAACGTGAGCCCGATTGATCGTCCGTCCCATGATTTCAATGCTGACGTGAACTGGTTCAGAGAGAGCTGGTTGGGTGGCGATCACGAGTTCAAGTTTGGATTCGAATACAAGGCTTCCGAAGGTCATACATTCAGCAGCTATGGAAATGGCGCGTTGATTGTTGATTACGGCCAGACCGTAGCGAATGGTCCATTGACCTACGGAGCTATCTATGCTCAGCGCTTCCTTAATGGCACGATGAATTATTACCGTGCCAGTGGATACGTGACTGATACATGGCGCATGGATCGGTTGACGCTGAACCTCGGCTTCCGTGTGGATAGCGCGTCCGGTGAAAACCAGGCGTCATCCATTCCGGCACCCGGCGGATTCGAACAGTTCATTTCCGGCGTAGATTTTGCAGGAAATGACCGGAGTGATGTATACACAGACATTTCTCCGCGGTTAGGAGCAACGTACGATATTAGCGGCGATGGCAGGACCATTGTTCGCGGCAACTATGCCCGCTATTACGATGGTTATGTCCCGTTCTACGATCAGTACGCCAATCCAACCTATGTTTATAACGGTGTGATTCTTTATTACACGAACCTGAACGGCGACCGTCTGATTGATCCTAACGAGATCGACTCAGTTGGTGGGTATTATGGTGGCGCACGTCCTGGCCCATTCACTCAGGAAGGATTCGATGAGTTCACCAAAATCGGTAATATTGAATCTGCTGTTACCGACGAATTTGTTGTCGGTTTCGAACGTGAAGTTGTCAAGGATCTTGCTGCGTACGTTTCCTTTACACATCGCACGTATGATAACTTCACTCAGGTAGTTCCGTTTGGTGTAACTGCTGAGGATTACGCTCCAGCCGGAGTATTTACTTTCAATCATCCGGTGACCGGGCAAGTTTCCATTCCTTTCAGCGATATCACCTTCGAACACGATGGCTCCCAACTGCTGAAAACAATTGATGGCTATACGCAAACCTACAATGGTGTTGACCTTGGAATCAGGAAGCGTATGAGCAACAATTTCATGTTGAACGCTTTCGTCACGTTGCAACGCCAGAAGGCGCACTATGATGGTGGCGATTCTTTCTTCGTTGTGACCGGTGATGGAATTGCTTCGCGCGCAGTCTATGCCGATCCGACACTCGTCAGCTTCTACGACGAGCAGCCGTATGCATTTGCAAGCGGCGGCAGCGGTAAGACTGGTGTGTTCCCGTTCGCTGAATGGACTTTCCGCGCAAGCGGTATCTATCAGTTCCCGTGGGACCTCAGCGCAGGCGGGTTCGTCCGTTATCAGCAGGGCTTCCCCCAACCGTTGTTTGCACAGATTTCTTCCGGAAATCTGTTGAACTTCTACGGTGATGCAAGGTTGATCCTGCTCGAACCCATCGGAGAACGTCGTTACGACAACCTCTTCACACTCGATCTTAATGTTCAGAAGGTGTTTGAACTTTCCAATTACGGTCGCGTTACATTGGCTTTGGACGTGTTTAACGTTACCAATTCGAACACAGTTGTCCAAAGACAACGACGCGTTACTACTGCAACCTTCAACGACCTGCAGGAGAATCTTTCTCCACGCGCGGTCCGTTTAGGGTTCAAGTACAGTTTCTAAAACCTCTTCCACACAAAGGGGCGATGCATTGCATCGCCCCTTTATTTTTTTTTATTCCTGCGGCACAAGTACTCTTTTTCAGTACAATAGAGAATGTAGCGCGTACGTTTCGTCTGCGCAGTTCCGCAGGCGGGACGCCCGCGCTACGTTGAGCTGAGGGGTGGGTAACATGCGACCTTCTAAATTCCATTGGATAGCACTCTTTCTTTTGATTGGTACGCTTTTAGAAGCTGCAGATACAAGACCCGAGCTCGTTTTACAGACCGGCCATACCGGTTCCATTTTGACTCTTACCATCAGTCCTGATGGACGTTGGCTCGTTTCGGGTGGACAGGATTCCACAGTCAAAATGGAGCGTTCTCAGCAAATCTTCCTTCAAGGGATCTTTTCCGAAGGAGCTTGCATTTGGACTGGATGGTTCCTGGTTGGCAATGAAGATCAAAAACGAAATCAGAATCATAGAAGTGAAAACTGGAACGATCCTGCGAAGTTTCACGATTGGAGAAATCGCGGCAATTGATGCGAGTCTCTTTGATGTGTCCGGCCGGTATTTTGCGATGGGTGGGAGGGCAGCTTCTGCAACACCCTCAATGTTTGACGTCATAGCGATGCCTGGAGGTATGCAGATGCCGCAAATGTCAGGCGGAAAGATGGATAAGAAACAAATGAAAGAGCTGCAGAAGCAAATGGAGAAGATGCAAAAAGAAATGGCCAAGAGCTTGAGTGGGGAGAAGGCCATGCCACAGCAATCTCCGTATGAGATTAAGATTTTCGACCTGCAGAACGGAAATCAGATCCAAACCATTGCAACGGAAAAGCGTCAGGTTGAACAAAAAGAAGGTGAAGTTCATATTGCGGGTTTTGGGGATGAGGAAACGCACCGAATGATTTTCAGCAAAGATGGAACTCTGATGGCAATTGAAGATACGGATCAGATGTTTCCTTCCGTAAAGATTTACGAGATAGCAACAGGCCGTCGAATTTCAACGATCAGGGTCAGCAATGATCCGGTTCAAACCGATAATACCAGTCCGATGTCAATGTTCGGGTCCCCCAATCGTGTCCACCCTGTTTTTGCTTTTAGTCCGGATCGTTCTCTGATCGCGATCAGCTCGCAGGACCCGGGTTATATGGTGCATTTTTATGAAACGAATACAGGAAAAACATTTGAGAACATTGCCGCACAATAATCGCATTGATGCGCTGGCCTTTACAGTGGACGGAAAGTTTCTTATCAGCTTGATTCGGGATGGAAGCCGGTCGATCTGCGATTTATCCAATGGAACTTTGCGTGCGACCTTGATGGAGTTCCCCGGTTTGCATTACACGACCGAATGGCTGGTTGCAACACCGGACGGCCTTTTTGACGGCTCGCCGGGGGCCTGGAATCAAATCCTTTGGAGATTTTCCCAAAACACTTTCGATTTAGCGCCGGTGGAAACCTTCTTTAATGAGTTTTACTATCCGGGCCTGTTTTCTGAAGTTTTTGCGGCCACCCCGCCACAAGCGCCCCGTGACATTTCGAAACTGGACCGGAGGCAACCGGTTGTTAAGATCAGCTCTCAATCGAAGGGGGATTCCCGCAATGCCATCGTTCAAATTGAGGTAAAGGAAGCGGCGGCAGATGCGCAAAATCCCAAAGGAAGCGGGGCGCAGGACGTTCGGCTTTTTCGAAACGGATCTCTCGTGAAGGCGTGGCGCGGAGATGTTTTGCAAGGGCAACCTGGAAAAACACTGGAAACAACATTGCCGTTAGTTGCCGGTGAAAATCGACTCGTGGCTTACGCTTTTAATCACGATGATGTGAAGAGTATGGACGGCTATCTTAAGATAAAGGGCGGTGAAAATCTGAAGCGAAAAGGCGTTGTATACATTGTGGCAATCGGTATCAATGAGTACGCGAATGCGGATTTTAATCTTAAATTTGCTGTTGCGGATGCGCAGGTATTCAGTGAGAACCTTAAACAGTCTCAAACACGGCTGGCGGAATTTGAAAAAGTGGAAGTGATTTCATTGTTCGATCAACAAGCGACTAAATCCAACATTCTTTCCGCGCTGAAAGCTTTTGGAGAAGGAGTTCGGCGCGCGGAACCGGAGGACGCTCTGATCGTCTATTATGCCGGCCATGGAACCGCTGACAAGGCGCATTTCTATATGGTTCCGCATGACCTTGGGTATACTGGATCACGGGCTCAAATGGATGATATCGCTTTTCAAAGCATGATTCAGCAGGCAATCTCAGATGAAGAACTGGAAGAGATTCTGGAAACCGTGGGCGCAAGCCAGACTTTGCTGGTCATTGATGCGTGCAATTCCGGACAGGCGCTGGAATCGCAGGAAAAAAGGCGCGGTCCGATGAACGCGAAAGGTCTTGCTCAACTTGCGTATGAAAAAGGAATGTACATTCTTGCTGCGTCGCAGGGTTATCAGGCAGCTCTCGAAGCTGCAAGGCTGGGCCATGGCTATCTTACTTATGCGCTGATCGAAGAAGGAATCAAGACTTTGTCCGCTGACAATTCTCCGCAGGATGGCCAGGTATTCGCTCAGGAATGGTTGAACTATGCTGCTCAACGTGTTCCGGAAATGCAATCGGAAAAGATGCAAGAGGCAAGATTGCTCAAGCATGAAATTGCGTTTGTGGATGGCGAAGAAAGCATTCAAAACTTCCGGCTTCGAACGGTGCAGCAACCGCGAGTGTTCTACCGCCGCGGATTGGAATATGATCCCTTCCTTATATTAAAGCAATAAGAAATGACAGATTCGGAGCAGACGTTTGCGTTTTCGGAAACGCCCAAATATGGCCAGCTGATCAAGAACCGGTACAAGCTGCAGCAAGAACTGGGCAAGGGTGGAATGGGCGTAGTGTATCTGGCTCATGACACACAGCTGCACAACCGGCCTGTTGTAATCAAAGTACTGAGGGATGCAGCGGCCGAAGATTGGCTCACGAAAAAATTCCGGCAGGAGATTGAAGCGCTTGTCCGCATCGAACACCCTGGAGTTGTGGGAATTTTTGATACAGGCGAGATGCCCAATGGCCAGTTATTCGTGGTCATGCAGTTTGTAGAAGGTGTGAATCTGCGATCGGTACTCACCCGCCAGGAGAATCATCTCAATTTCGATGAGGCTGCTCGCATCATTGATCAGGTGGGGCGGGCGCTGACAGCGGCGCACGACAAGGGCGTGCTTCACTGCGATCTAAAACCGGAGAATATTATGCTGCAAATGCCGCATCCGGGTGAGGAGATTGTGAAGCTCATTGATTTTGGAATAGCGAAAATTCGTGACTCCAACGTTACTTCTGCTGAGCCAACCAAAATAGCCGGAACGATGGAATACATGGCGCCCGAGCAGTTGACCGGCACACCCACGACAGCGAGCGATATTTTTTCTCTGGGTATAGTCGCTTATGAAATGCTTACCGGAAAAAAACCTTTTCCAGCTCAGAATCTTTTTCAGTTAGTGGAAATGCATCGCACAGGAGTCAAGGAACCGCCAAAGAATCTGCGCCCGGAGCTCCCGGAAACCGCACAGGCCGTGATTTTAAAAGCTCTTTCCTTTGATCCCGACAAGAGATATAAACGTGCCCGCGATTTTGGTGAACAATTGCAAAGGGCTTTGCGTCAGGACTCAAACGTAGCGCCGACTGCGCGATTAGAAGAGCGGGTTTCGGGAGCGAAGACAAAAGACACTGGAATTCCCGGCAGAAAAATTTCCAGAGTTGGAATTGCATTAAATTTATTGCTGGTCGTAGTGGCAGTTCTGATTGCATTTTGGGCATTTCGTTCCTCAGATAAGCCGGCTCCCATAATTCCTTCTCCTGCTCCATTGCCTGAAATCACTTTGAACTATCACATGATGTTACAGGAAACGGATGATGCTAAACCTTTTCGCCTGCCAAAAGAGGTTCTCTTCAAAAAAGGTCATCGTATCCAGTTGTTCGTGACGGCCCCGAAATCCGGGTATCTGTACTTGATGAATGAGGGACCAGGAGGATTTATTGTCCTTTTTCCATCCACATTGAACAACAATGGGTCTGCGCATCTGATGCAGAACCAGGAAATCAAGATTCCCGGGAAAGACTGGTTCATATTTGATGAAGAACAGGGAACAGAGAAAATCTGGATGGTGTTCTCTCCGAAGCTGGTTCCCGAACTGGAATCCGTCAAAAGTGTCGCCAATCCTGAAAAATTCGGATCCATCACGGATCTTGCAATGATCCGGACGGTTACGACCTTCTTCCAAAATCATTCACCGGACAAAACAGAATCGAAAAGAGACTTCGAAAAAAATCAAACTCTATTGAAAGCTAAAGGAGATCTATTACTTTACCAATTGTTGCTGGAGCATCATTAAATGAAACAGAACTTATTGTTCTTGATTGTTTTTATTCTTTTTTCTATTTCGATTGCGGCAGCGGAAGATGAAACGCGCAGAATCTGGGCCGAAGCTTTTATCAAAAAAGAGGAGAAGCCACCGGTCAAAAAAGAGGAGCAAGCTGCTCCGGCCAAAAAGACGAAACCGGCTCCAGCTTCGAAGCCGAACAAAAAGCCTGAATACAAAGTTACAACTCCGGAAGTAGTGACAGAGAATGTTGCGCAAGAAAGTGTTGTCGGAATTACGATCTGGCGTTTTCGTCCTGCTGAAGAGGATGAAGCCGGCATTTTGATCGGCAACGAGCGGCTCTCCGCGGAACGGGTGGAAGGGAACAGGATACTCTCGAAAGGAGATCGTGTGCGAATCGCAATCGAAGCAGCGCGGGACGGATATCTTTACGTGTTGAATCGTGAGCAATACAGGGATGGCACAACCGGTGAACCTTACTTGATATTTCCAACCGCTCGTCTCACCAGTGGATATAACCGCACGACGCTTGGCCGAATGATTGTGATTCCCGGTGAAAGTGACAAGCCGCCCTACTTTACATTAACTCCGGGCCGACCCGATCAGATTGCCGAAATACTCAGCGTCTTTATCACACCAGAGCCGCTGCAAGAATTGAATATCGGCAATCAGCCAGCGCGAATTTCTGCCGCGCAAGTTGCCACGTGGGAGAAGCAATGGGGAAAGGCGGTCGGGCGCTTGGAGCTGGAAGGCGGAGCTGGTTCAACATTGACCTCTGTCGAACAACAGGCCGGTGAGGGAAGTCGACTGCTAAAGCATACAGATCCTGCTCCACAATCTCTTTATTACAATCCGGATTTAAAATCGTCCGATCCTGTTTTTGTAAACGTAAATCTTCAATATGAACCCGCGATAGAGTGAAGAAATTAAGGGGGAGTGCGATGCGTGTGCTGGTAACCGGAGGGGCTGGATATATAGGAAGCGTTATCACGGAAGAATTGCTGAATGCCGGCCACGAAGTGACGGTTCTTGATAATCTTAGCAAAGGGCATCGAAATGCGGTGTGTTCGGGTGCGTACTTTGTGCAAGGTGAATTGCTCGACCGGAATGTTGTGCGAAAAACGTTACAAGATCGCAAAATCGAAGCGGTGATTCATATGGCTGCTTTCTCCCTGGTGGGAGAATCGATGCAAAAGCCACGAGATTATTACGGGAACAATGTTGAAGCGAGCGTGGCTTTGTTGAATACCATGTGCGATTGCGGCGTTAACAATCTTGTTTTTTCTTCAACCGCTGCGGTGTACGGGGAGCCTTCGAAACAACCAATTGAGGAAAACGATCCTGCACAGCCGACAAACCCTTACGGGGAAACGAAACTAACCTTTGAAAAGATGCTGCAATGGTACAGTGAATTGTATGGGTTTAAATACACGAGCCTTCGCTATTTTAATGCCGCGGGAGCCACAGAACTGAATGGGGAAGTTCACGTTCCCGAAACGCATCTCATCCCTGCAGTCTTGCAAGTTGCCCAGGGAAAGAAATCCTCTGTGGATGTTTTTGGGGATGATTATCCCACGCGGGATGGCACCTGTGTTCGCGATTATATTCATGTAATTGATCTGGCAAGAGCTCACATTCTGGCTTTGGATGCTGAGCATACGAAGAATTCCATTTTTAATCTGGGTTGCGGTGGAGAAGGTTACAGCGTAAAAGAAGTTCTGGATACGGCGCGCAAAATCACAGGCCATCCAATTCCATCGCGGATTACCGAACGCCGGCCCGGAGATCCTTCGGTGCTCATTGCCTCTTCGGACCGAATTCAAAAAGAGCTTGGATGGAAACCGCAATTTCAGGATTTGAACTCGATTATTGATTCCGCGTGGAAGTGGATGGTAGCGCATCCGAATGGGTACGCTTAATTCTTCACAGATTCAACGTAGTGGCAGAGCATTTTCCATCCAGCGCACATGAATAGTTTGGAGTCTAAACTAGAATTTTGCTTGAAATTCTGTATCGGCACAAAATGCTCTGCTTATATTTCAAAACTGCTGCAGAGCATTTGCTGTAATGATGATTTGTTCATGCTAGTCGATGTGTCTTGGAAGTAGTGAATCTGTTCGAGCAGAATAGCAAATGCTCTGCCACTACGCTAAAATGACTGGATGCTGGATTACAAATCCGCGGGCGTTGACGCGCAAAAAAAGGAAGACAGTTTAAGTCGCCTTTTAGAGCATGTAACCCGAACGTTTTCCTTGAATCTGTGCCGTCCTCTGCTTCCGATCGGCTATTTTGCAAACGTAATTGATCTTCGCCCTCTGGGTTACCCTCTCGGCATTGCCTTTTCCACAGATGGTGTAGGAACCAAATTGCTGGTTGCTGAAGCCATGGATAAGTACGACACTGTCGGAATTGATTGTGTCGCGATGAACGTCAACGACATCCTGTGCGTGGGGGCGACCCCTGTTTCCATGGTCGATTACATCGCGGTCAGTGAAGCAAACGCCAAACTGTTAGAGCAGGTCGCCCGGGGACTGTACGCGGGATGCGAAATGGCCGGCGTCAATCTTTCCGGTGGTGAAATTGCTCAAGTGGCTGGATTGCTTGCGCAAAAACCGGGAAAAATCAGTTTTGACATTGTTGGAACAGCAATCGGCACTGTTGATCCGGACAAAATTGTAATCGGGCAGCACTTGAACGATGGAGATATTCTAATCGGCCTGGAAAGCAATGGCCTTCACAGCAATGGATATACTCTTGCCCGCAAGATCTGTTTCGAAGCGAATCATTTTTCTGTTCATCAGTATGTCGAAGAGTTCGGAAAAACGCTTGGTGAGGAATTGCTTCGGCCCACAAGAATCTACGTGAAAGAAATCCTGGAGATGATGAAGAAGGCGGAGATAAAAGGACTCTTCCATATCACTGGCGATGGTTTATTTAATTTGATTCGCACGGCGGCGCCCGTGGGTTACCGCATCGAAAAATTTCCTGATCCCCCTCCCATCTTCCGTTTTCTACAGCAAGCGGGCCGCATCTCGAACGAGGAAATGTTCCGCGTATTCAACATGGGCATTGGTTTTGCTGTTGTTACTTCTGATGATTCAGCGCAATATAACAGGATCACTGAAATCGCAGGCCGCGCGGGTTACGCTGCGCACAAACTGGGATATGTAATCGCTGATCCGGCTCGCACCATTACCATTGAACCGTTCGGAATTGTCGGGCGTTCGGGTTCTTTTCAGCATCAGTGACGCGATCCAGAATTCTTTCCTTCCTGATTCTCTGCGTGATCTCTGCCTGCGTCTACTTCTTTTTTTTCCGGAAAAGCAATGCTCTGGATAACTACGCGAATGATCTCGAAGACCTGATCATTCGTGAGAGTATTGCAGCAAATATGAAGGTTTTTGCGGCAAAACCGCATCGGGCCGGCACACCTGAAAATCACGCAGTAGGCCATAGGATAATGAAAGAGTTGCAATCGAGTGGCGCTACAGTTTCAACCACCGAATATTCCGTTGAACTCCCGGAACCAGGAAGCGGTTCCCTTTTCCTGACTGCTCCAGACGCGCAGGAAATTCCGTATTCGGAAAAGGTTTTTCAGCAAGACCCCTATACAACACTTTCAGGTCAGGAAAAGCCGTATTTTGCTTACATTCCGGACAGCGATATCGAAGGAGAAATTATCTACGCAAACTACGGAGACCGAGCGGATTATGAATATCTGAAACAACAAGGCATTTCTGTTGCCGGGAAGATTGCGCTTGTGCGGGCGCAGGGGAGCTGCCGTGGGATGAAACAGATGATTGCGGAGGAAGAGGGATTATCAGGGCTTTTGTTATTTCCGGAACCGAAAGATCACGGTTTTAGAAAACAACCCTATCCGGGTGGCCCCGGCCTTCATTCGCTGGTAGCTCAGCGAGGTTCCATGCTCAAATTCTTTGTATATCCAGGCGACCCATTTACGGCAGTAAAAGATGAAAGAGAACCAACATTACCGACTGTAGCGGCACTGCCGGTTACGACCGAGGCGGCGGAGCTTCTTTTTCAAAGACTGGACGGAATCTCGAACTCTGCCTGGAAAGGCTGGTTGTCCAATTCCTACCCGATCGGGCCCGGACCGGCTCGTGTGAGAATTCAGTATCAAAGCCGCCGTGAATCGAAAAAGATACGGAATATTTTCGGAAGGATAGAAGGTACTAATACGTTAGAACCAGCGCTGATGGTGAGTTGTCATTATGATGCATGGATCTATGGCGCCTCTGACCCTGGGTCCGGTACGGCCGCGGTGCTCGAAACGGCGAAAGCGTTGTTGCAGTTGCGAAAGAACGGCTGGAAACCAAAACGGGACATCCTGTTCGCTTTTTGGGATGCCGAAGAATATGGAATGATCGGCTCTACAAATTGGGTTCACCATCACTTGCCACAAGCCCGCGGTGGAATTGCCAATCTGCTTTTTGTGGACTCCGTTCGCGGACCGGTTTTTTCGGCAACTCTTCTTCCCGGGCTCCGCGGATTGCTGGACGACGTCTTGAAATACTGCACGGATCCCAATACAGGGAAATCGGTTCTCGAATTCCATACACAGTACGACATGCCGGGTTTCAGCGATGACACCATACCTTTTTCTAATCTGGCAGGAGTGCCACTGGGACAGCTCAATTACGGAATCCACTATCCGATGTACCATTCGATCTACGACAACCTTACGTGGATGGAACGATTCGGCGATCCTGGATATTCTTACGCAGCCAATCTTTCACGTATCTTAGCTTTGTATGCAATCAGGCTGACCAATGAAGATCGCCTTCCCTTCCGTTTTTCAGAATTTGCAACTCACTATGAGAAACAACTATCCAAGGTACTTCTGGAAAATATGCAAGGAAAGGAACAGACCGCACAAATCAACGAATTGATTGCAACAGTGAAAGAAGTTGGCGCACTTGGCGCAAAATTGGAGACAGATGATATCCGCAGGATTTCCGCCGAGAATCGAAAAAGAATGAACACTTTTTTGCTCCAGGCGAGTTTGAGTTTTACGGAAGAGCCAGGTAAAACAACGGTTCCTTTCCGTTACAGGAATGTTGTTGCGGGACCCTCCCCTGACAATGAATGCGCGGGAATTGAATTACCTGGATTGAATCGTGCGCTTCGCCAAAACAGCAAGGAGCGATTGCATCACGAAATGGACCGGCTTCACGAGGCGTTCCTGAAATCGAAAGAATACCTTCAGCAAGCAGTTTCAGTTCTTGATTCCAGAAGTGGTCGATGAGAATTGCAGATATAATAATGCCATGAACCTGGCTGGCAAGCGGGTAACTGTCACAGGTGGGGGAGGTTTTCTTGGGTCTTTTGTAGTGGAACAGCTTCAAAAAAAAGGCTGTGCAAATGTTTTCGTGCCACGCAGCAAAGAGTACGACCTCCGAGAAGCGAGTTCCTTAATTCGATTATTTGAAGATGCCAAACCGGATGTGTTAATTCATCTTGCAGGTGTGGTGGGAGGCATTGGCGCGAATCGCGCGCACCCGGCTCGGTTTTTTTACGATAGTGCGATTATGGGAATTCAAATCATTGAATATGCGCGCCGGTATCAGGTCGAAAAGATGGTTTGCATCGGCACGGTCTGTTCCTATCCCAAATTCACGCCGGTTCCGTTCCAGGAACAAAATTTATGGGCCGGCTATCCCGAAGAGACCAATGCTCCCTATGGTCTGGCGAAAAAGATGCTTTTGGTTCAGCTGCAAGCTTACCGGCGGGAATTCGAATTTCCCGGCATTTATCTAATTCCCGTAAATCTCTATGGGCCTCGTGACAATTTTGATCTCGAAACTTCCCATGTAATTCCCGCTTTGATTCGTAAATGCGCAGAGGCCAAAACTCAATCCTTGCCGAGTGTCACCGTCTGGGGAACAGGAAGAGCAACACGCGAATTCCTGTATGTTGAAGATGCCGCTCAAGGAATCATTGCTGCTACAGAGGCCTATTCGAAAACTGAACCGGTCAATCTGGGTTCAGGCGGAGAAATCAGCATTCGGGAGCTGGTTGATTTGATTAAGGAAGCAGTTGGCTTTGAAGGATCGGTGCAATGGGATGATACCAAACCGGATGGGCAACCGCGGCGTTGTTTAGATACAAGCCGGGCATTTGAAGAATTCGGCTGGCGCTCCAAAACCTCCTTCCGCGATGGGATCACAAAAACGATCCGCTGGTATCTATCGCAGTTATAAGTCAGTGAAAAGGGATGGACTACTATCAACCCACCTCCTTCGGGCAAAAAATTCAGAAAGTTTTCAGGCTATACAAAATTCTTTTCTTGAAAGACTTATCACCCGCAACACCGGTCACTCAAAAATGTTTTGCTCTAATGATGGTGGTCCCTTCCGTCGATCGAGTAGGTGGATACGAGCGCCAGGCGCTTGAGCTTTCCCAGTCTTTAACAGAAACAGGAAATCTTGTGAGCATCGTGAGCCATCCCGCCGGAAGTTTCCCTAAACGCGAATTTCGAAACGGTTTTCTTGTTCATCGTTTGGAAGGCTCAGGCATAACCCTGTTTTTTCGACTGGCTTTGTTTCTATTTGCGAAGAGAAAACGCTTTGACATGCTTCATGCACACGGTGTCACGGGTTTTTCGTTGATCGCTGCGAGATTGGCTGCGCTTCTGGGCCGGCCAGTGTGTTTAAAGCCCGCAACGCGCGATGATTTGAACACAATTGTTTCGAAATCCTCGTTGAAGCATCGTTTTTATAAACGATGGTTGAAAAGGATTGATCATTGGATCGTAATCAGCAGGGAACTGAAGGAGGAGCTTGCGTCCTGTAATGTTCCCGAAAGCAAAATTCATTGCGTCCCCAATTTTGTGAACAGTGTGAAATTTACGAAAGCCTCGCCCGAAAGGAGAGAAGTTCTCAGGAAACGATTCTCCATTCCCTCAAATCAGGTCGTTTTTCTTTTTTTGGGAAGACTTGAAAAACGAAAAGGAGTCGATTACCTCCTGGAAGCGTGGAGAATGGATCCTTGCGGGATTTTGTGGATCGTGGGTTCGGGATCTGAAGAGGAGCGTCTGAAAAAACAGGCTGAGAGTCAGGGGCTGCCTAACATTCAATTTCATGGCAGCACTCTAAAGCCCCTGGATTACTATCAGGCAGCAAATGTGTTTGTACTCCCTTCCATAAAAGAAGGGTTTCCGAATGTTTTGCTGGAAGCTATGAGCTGCGGCCTTCCGTGCATCGCAACTGAAATCGGCGGAGTGGTCGATTTGCTCCAACAGGATCAACAGGGCCTGCTTGTGGAAACTGCGGCGATTGAACCTTTGAGTAAAGCATTGCGCAGGGCTGCGGATTCGCGGGCGGACCGGATGCGATGGAGCATGAGTGCGATGCAGACTGTGCGTGACAAGTATGACCGGTCGCAAGTCACCGCGCAGTATTTGCAGCTTTATTCTCAATGGTTGCGATGACTTTCTGGAGGTTACGTATCTCTTCCTGGATGCTTTGATTGGCCTGACCCAATGTGATTGCTTTTTGTTGCATCTCCAGCGCTTCTCGAAAATGTCCAAACTGTCGCAAGACAAACCCGTAAGAGTAATAGGAAATCGCGGACTGCTCTTGTCGCGCAAGCTCTCCAAACAGTTTGAGAATCTCTTTTTCCATGAATACAGGATCCGCGCGCACAGACATCGCTCTTCTGTAGTGTTTTGCTGCTTCGGAGTATTCTCCTGACTCACTTAATGCCGCAGCCAGGTAAATAAATCCTTTCCGAAATTCCGGAAGCATCGCTGTCACATAGCGGAATTGCTGAACTGCAGCGGCCGGATTCGAAGTCTCAAGATATGCCTTCCCGAGAAAAAATGCAGCATCGATGTCATCAAAATATCGTAATAATTGCTGTTTGTATTTGTTCTGTCCCGTTAAAGCGGCAAGATAGGCGAGTGAGGAAGGATCTCCCGGCGAATTCTGAATGGCTTCCAGCAATGTTGTTATGGCTTGCCGGCGTTGATTATTCTTGATCTCGCATCTGGCAATATAAAAGCGTAACTCGGAGGATTGATAATCGTCTCTTTTGAGCCGGTAACCCGCCCTGTAAAGTTCGTTAAGAATCTTTCTGGCATCACCGATTTTGTTCGCTTCAATCAGCAATACAGCTTTATCCATGAGCAGGGCAGGATCGTCTTGGCGGGAAAAGGTCAAGGCTGTTTGTTCGTAGCCATTCTCTCCGAATGGAAGATTCGCGGGCCGTCGCGAATCCAAAAACCACGGAGCTATAGCAAGCGCAAGCGACGAACTCCGCGCGGCGTCCAGGAGTTTCCCTTGATTGCGTAAACTGTAAGCGTCAACCAACCGGCGATTGGATTGTCTAATGTTGTCCCATAGATGCTTCTCTTCTCTCATCAAATCGGTAGGTAAGGATAAAGGCAGGAAAAGCAGTGCCGCTGGAATCACAAGCCACAGCTTTTTCTTTGCAATGATAGATTCAAGCATTCCGCAGGCAAAGAGAATGAATAGAAAGAGGATGGAGATTCTCTGCCGCGCCGATACGTAGATGGAAAGCATAAAGAAGAACTGGCTAAAAAATACCGCATAAAAAATGAGATATCGTTTCCATTGTGCGCTCAAAACGATCATCCCGAGTAACGCGAGAGCGGACACGAATGCAAAGGGAGTTGCGAGTACCCATGTTCGCTTGATTTCTATTTCTGCTAAATAAGCGTTCGCGAGATCGTGCCATTGAAAAGCATGAAAAAAATGTAAGATTTTCGTTGCAAGCAAGGAAATTGTTCGTGAGGGATGGTCTATCAGGAAATGGATAGACTTGCTGGTCCAGTAAGAGTTTACTTCAGGTAAAGTAAGATCTCTGCCGGTGATGCGCCTTGCGAAATCACGGTATAGCTGATGGTGATAATCAGGTTGGCGCGCGTATTGATCGGACAGCTGGTTCAAAACGGGTGGATAAACCGAGCTCATTCCCCAGGAATTTGGGTTATTTCCTTCATACAGCGCGGTTCCCGGGTTCATAACAAACGGGGAGAAGTATCCAACGACTGCCGCGTTACGAATCCAGAGACCAACAAGGCAGCAAAGCGAAGACACAAAAAAAAGGAGAGTTTTTTTGCGCCAGCTTGTGTCGATGGAGTTTACTTTGTAGAAAAAGGGAACAGCAAGAAGCACAGGAACAAAATTTGGTCTGGTAAGAATGCCCATTCCGAAACAGAGTCCGCCCCACAGTGCTGCTCTGGCGGTCTGAAGAGAAATGAGATAAGTTGCTGCAACGATCCAGAGCAGAACAACCGGTTCCGGCTCGGAAGTGTGTGTGTAAACCATTAAACTGCGATCCAGAATGAAAGCGCCTATTCCCGCGACTGCAATAGTGGTGCGGACGTATCGACATAAGAGTTGATACAGGAGAGCAGCTGATGCTGCAACACAAAAGATCTGAATCCACAAGAGGAAAGCCTGTGGCACCTTGAGCTTGACCAGAAGCACATGGAAATACAAATACAGAGGGCTGAAATCCAGGATCCTTTCGCCAATCAATTTGTTTTGAAGGAAAAGCTCAGCAGCATGCCAGTATTTTACGAATGGGATGGACTGAATCTGAGAAAGAACAAAAGAGTGAATCAAAATGCTGGAGATTCCAACAAGGAGCATCTGGCCGCGCCGGCTCATATACGTGTCAGGAATAGTAACCCATTGCCATCCGGTAACGGATCCTGAGAACATCTTGTAATACTTCCAGGTTGTGGATGGCTCGCACTCTGCTGTCTAAAACATTCCTCCACGTCACGGGAACTTCCGCTACTTTCAAACCATGAGCAAGGGCGACAGCAAGCATTTCCATATCAAACGCAAACCCATCCACGGTGAGTCTGGGTAGAATTATTTTAAGCGCTTCCGCCTTGTACAGTTTAAATCCGCATTGAGTATCTGTATAAGGAAGAAGCAAGAGGCTTTGAACAATCGCATTTCCAATCTTTCCCGTTACCTGGCGCAATAAGGATTGGCGAATCTCTACATTCGAACCAGGAACGCCCCTGCTGCCAAACGCAACATCAAAACCATTGTGAATACAGTGAAGCAATTTTTGAACTTCTTCGATCGGCGTTGAAAAATCAACATCGGAGAAAAGCACCAGATCTCCCGTTGCTGCCTCCATCCCTGTCCGTACAGCTCTGCCTTTCCCAAGATTCCGTTCGTGCCGCAAAATCCTTACATGCGGATTTTGCTTCTCATAGTCAAGCAGCCGAAGAAACGTTCCATCTGTGCTGCCATCGTCTACGTAGAGGATTTCTACGGTTCGGAAGATACTTCTAATATATTCGAAAGCGTGACCATGAGAGTCCAGACGCTTTTCTTCATTGTACGCGGGAATCACAAGCGAGAGCGTGCTGGCAACCTTGTCCGGACGATCCATATGCGGTTCATTTGACCGGAGATTAGAACTGTTTCTGATAATATTCAACAGGCTCCCGGTCTATCCCATTTTTCTGTATGGCATCCGCAAACGCCTTTCTGGCTTCTGCAGGCTTACCGCCGACAAAGTATAACTGGCCAACCAGATTTGCTTCAGTAGCCTGATAAAAGCGCTCATAGTTTACATGGTTCAGGAGATCGGGGGAAGAGAGATAGGCATAGACAGGCTCCCTGGCTTTCAATAAATCGCGGAAATTGAACCACCAGGAAAGTTGTCTATTAACAATGCGTGAACTTTCATACTCAACGGACAGGCGATCATCTATGTGAGGCTCGGCGTCGCCCGTATAAAGCTTCAATCCCTTCATTCCAAACAGGAAATGATCCAGGAAATACAATTCATTAAATAAGGTGACACTTCTCAAATCCTGAGAGACGGAAGGGATGCCGAAAGCATCTTGAATATCTGCGATAGAAATCCCGCGGGCTTGTTTCCGGCCTGTAACGATGATGTAAGGATTGATTGTGGAATTCACATACCAGACGCAGGAATCTTCAAAGACATCGGAAAAGGCCTTCAGAATCTCCTGCAGATTTTGTTGCGCAACCGAATAGATCGGAATCCATTGAGAATGCACTCCGCCCGGATTCAGTTGTTGGTAGACGAGCTCATAATAATCTTTTGTGTATAAAGAACCGTTGCCGGAATAGCGAGGATGGATGGAATCTGAAAGAATCACATCATAGGTTTTGGTAGTGTTTTGCAGATAGCTTCGCCCATCGAAGTAAATCACATTCAATCGGCCGGATCTGGCTACACGATGATTTACCGACTCGAAGTAGTTGTCCGCATTGCGAACGACACCCGGTGAAATCTCAACAACAGTGATCTTGCTGTTTGGGTAAAGAGACGCCGAATAAGCCGTCCCGCCACTCCCAAATCCGATATGTAAGATCTCTTTCTTTTTTGACGGTCCGAATAAAATGATCGGAACATGAGCCTGCATTTTTTGAATTGTGATCAGGTTGGGAGAAGTTCCGGCCACATTTACGCCGTTCACGGATAGAGAACGGTAACGTGTTCCCAAATGGATTCGCGTTTCCACTGTTATCGTGGCTGTAGGATCCTCTTCCACATGCAAGAGTTCAGGAGTTGTATCGGAGTGAAAAATGCCCGCGCTCCTGATAACATTCAAGCGACTTTGCAAAGTTATCGAAATGGCGAGAAACAGAATCAGAGCTGCTGTGGCGAGCCACTTGTGGTGGCCGGCGATCCTGATTTCTCCGGAATACAGAAAGATCGCAATGAATCCCAGGAGAAGATTTCCTCCCGCCAAAACCAGAAGAGAAAGCTGAGTGCCGAACAAAGGGAGTAATACAAATCCTGCAAGAATGGAACCAAAGATACCCCCTATTGTGTTGTAGCTATAGCTAAGTCCAACCGCTTCCTGGATCGTCTTTCCTTGTTTCCACATCCAAGTGACCACAAGAGGAAACAAAGCTCCGGATAGAAATGTCGGCAAGAACAGCAGTTGTACCGCCGCGATAAACAGGATGGTGAACTGCGTTGTGACGGTTAACCCTCCAAAAGGCTGAGCAAGTCTCAGAAGAGTATTGGGGAGATTTGCAAACTGCACCATCTGTAAAAGAATGGAGAAGGCCCAGGCTGTTTGAATGATGGCAAAATGCGATACAGGCGATCTGGCGCTCGACGCCAGCCATTTTCCGGATACAAAGCTACCTGAGCTGATCCCGATTAGGAAAACAGCAAGCATGATTGCATATGCATAGACGCTGCTTCCCAGATGCAGAACCAGCAACCGTGTCCATAACACTTCATAGCCGATTGCCAGCAATCCGGAAATCCCATATAGCCAGAGCAGTCGATTTTTCTCCTTTGAATTTGGCGCCACCTGTACGACTCCATGACCGCGCGTTTTCCCAGCGAGATAACAAACCAGGCCCACTATCACGTTCAACATAACGCCAACATGAACGGTTGCCTGGAGTCCAAGATTGGGAATCAGGATGAATGCAGAAACTAAAATTCCGAAAACCGCGCCTGTGGTGTTGACTGCATAGAGTAAACCGCTTCCGGTCGTCACATTTTTTTCGGATATCAAATGATGACTGAGCAACGGCAGAGTCGCTCCCATCAATGAAGTCGGAATCAATAACACCAGAAAAGCGAGAGCGAAGGTCACCAGATTGTATATAAATGTTTGTGGGCCAACAAGATTGAAAATCCATGCGAAGGGAATCTTGAATCCGGAATACATGTATGGAAATGAAATGGCAAACAGTCCGATTCCAATTTCTATCAGCCCGTAGGTTTTCAAGGATGTTATGTAGAGCCGTGGAAATTTCGTGGAAATCCTGCTTCCAAAAGAGAGTCCGAACATGAAAGCTGCCACGACAGCGGCGGTTGCATAGGTCGTACTGCCAAAGAGCAGGTTCAAATACTTCAGCCAGACAACTTGATACAGGAGGGCGGCAAAACCGGAGCTGAAGAAGAATAAGTAAATCAGAGCTGTGGAAAGCTGCATAATGTTGCGCGGTTCATTTGCCGATTAACCGGCTTTTAGTAGATCTTCAACTCTCTTTTTCTTTTGCTCGTTCACTTCCAGAAGTGAACGTATATAAGAAGATGAGGTATTGGCGGCCTCGTTCCGGAAGCGTTTATTGTAATTCAAAAATGCCAAATACTCTTTCCGGGCTTCTTCTGAACTATTCCTGGATAATAGAACCTCCGCAAGAAACAGGCGGGCATTCAGGAATGCAGGCTCCCTTTCCAATGTCTTTCTCAGTTCTATTTCAGCAAGCCCTTGCCGGTTGAAACGATACAAAAAGGAAGCATATTCAAGCCTCAGAAATACATTGTGTGGATTCCAATCCAGGGCAGTTTGATACGAAGAAACCACGCCCGAGTAAAAGCCAAGATTCAAATCTTTTTCCAGCAGCACCCTGTATATCCGGGCCCTGTAAAGATAGAACTCATATTCGAGAGGGTTCAGTTGAATGGCTTCCTCTATCAGTTTGAGAAGATTCAACCATTTATGCGTGTCCAAATTCGGTCTTGAATCGACAATCTTGCGAATAAAAACGAACTTGTAATACGGTTGATAAGGGTTATACTGGACCGCACTTGCAAGATGCTTGTCCGTTTCTTGCGGAGTGCTTGATTTCAGTGCACGATAGAATTCCCTGTCCGCCTGAAAGGGAAGGAAGACTCCGAAAACGTATACCAGAAAGCATCCTAGTGGTATCAGAATTCTCCCTGGCCGCTCAAAAGAGATGAGCTTGAATTCGTTTTTGTTTTCCGAAAGACAGAATACCAGCAAAAACATCAGAAGATAGATGACTGATGTATTTTCCAATGGAACAGAAAAAAGACAGGTCAATGTGATGATCAACCAGGCAAGGCCGGGATAGAAAAATCGCGCCGAAATCTTTCGTAAAGAAAAGTACAAACTGAACCAGCCGAATAGAAACGAGACAAGTCCAAGGAAACCTGTTTCAGCGAGAATTTCAACGTACTGGCTATCTGCGGATCGTGCGATTCGTCCATAACGCCCGACCTCCGCATCTGTAGGAAAGTTGTAAATGCGAGCACGGTATTCCAACATTCCTAGTCCAATCCCAAAATACGGGTCTGCGGCGACACCCTTCAAAGAACTTTTCCATATCTTCCAGCGGTAGTATTTCAACGGATCGTCCTGGTAACGAAATCTCAAGGCTACGAGAATTCCGCTGATCACCAGAAGGGAAATCAGGAAGGTTTTGACCGTTTTGCCCGGTTTTTGATGAAAAAACGCAACGATAGCAACCGACAAGCTTGCAACAAAGATTCCGCGTGAAAAGGTCAATGCAACGCTCAGAAGCAGAAGGCTCAACAAAGTGGCGACAAGAATCTTACGTCTGCGACTAATGGCATGTTCAAAACAAAAAATCCCAAAGCAAAGCAGCATCAATCCGAAGGTGCCATATTCATTAGGGTTCAGAAAGGAAGCGCTGACGCGGCCAGGATCCGTCGGGTAATGTATGAGAATTGCCACAATGGTGCTGATTGCCCCGGCGACAAAAATATGAACAGAATAGGATTCAAAACTCTCCTTCTCCTCTTGGATCAGTGTAGAAAGAAGTGTTGCCCAGGATGCGGCAGCTATGAAGTCCCATAATTTTAAAAATGCTGCGTATTTGTACGGGCTAAAAACCGTGCTGATCACGAGAAGGATGAGAAAAGGAAAGAAGTAGATTAAGAAGCGGGATACCCAAATGCGTGAATAGAATAGCGCAGCGGCCGCTAATCCAAATAAGGTGATCGAATGAAAACAAAAGAGCCCTGTGGAAGTCTTTCCACCTTCAAAAAAAGGAAATAGAACAAAGATTGCAAGAACAGGAAGAAGGGAAATTGTTCTGGATACAATCACTAGCTAGGCGAACAAACGAATAATCCGTCAGAAATAGCTATATCTTCATTGTAGTTGAACCAGGTTGCGGGAGTTAGACAGACATCGAGTATTCCATTCTTAGCATAAGAAATCACTGTATAGCTCGTTGGAGTGGGAAGAGGCGGTGCAACATAGCGCATATCAAATTTCCAGGAATCCTGGTCATGTAGCGCCGAAACGGCATAAGGAACAAGCTGGTTATGAATGGTTGATACAAGAACCCCGGGGGCGCCGGTTCCGGCCGGAAACGTTCCTATCTCAGCGACATAAGCACCAAGTGCATTTCCCCACGCGCGAAGTTCGCCAACAGTGGCGCGTTGTTTGGCACGATGCGTTGCATCCAGCATGTTAGGAATGAGTATCGCCATCAGTATACCAATGATGACGAGAACGATCATCAATTCGACCAAACTGAAGCCGTTTTTTCTAAGTTGATGTCCTAGATTTCCTTTCCTCATTCACTTCTCCCCCTAAAAAAAAAACAGGTAGTCCCTCCACTCGGAGGGACCACAAAACCGTTGAAAAGACCTTATTGCTGGCTTCCTTCAGGATACCCAGTGAAAAGACCTTGCGAGAAAACTATGTCGTTGTTGAAGTTTGTTGTCGAACCAACAAAGTAGCCATGGTCCGCCAAATCCTTACCGTAACTTTCCACAGAGTATGCCTGCGGAGAGCTTGTTGGGGATGACAGGTAGTCGTAATTCTGGTTCCAAGCATCCACCAATGGCACCTGTTGTATGTACCTTGGTTCAACGTTAGTTTGAATTGTTGATAACGCAGATCCTCCCGCCGGATATTTGTTATTATCAACCGCGTAAGATTCTACCGCTGTGCCGACTGCGCGCATATCCGCCATTGTTCTCTTCTGTCTGCCACGCTGAATAGCATTCAGAAGGTTAGGGATGGCGATCGCGGCAATGATACCGATAATGGCCACCACGATCAGCAACTCGATCAAGGTGAATCCTTCCTTTTTTAGCCTAATCTTCATTCTACCTCCTTTAGACTTAAGCTTGTTTCCTTCTTTCCTGCAAGTTTAGTGCCATAATTCAGCGGCCAGCACATTTGTAGAAACCCTTTCCATATCAATAGGTTAACGGTTTCGAGGTTATCATAGGCAACTGCGAAAATCAAATTAGTGTCAACCGGGCAGTGACGTTTTTTGTTACCGCCGTCCCAATCGGTCAATAGGATTGCCCGGTTTGAATTGTTTGAACCTTTTTAAACTTTTGAACGTCTTGAACGTTGAACCTGAAAGTTTGCTTTCTTGCACGCCTCTCACAAAATACCTATAATTTTTTTCCAGATAGTGGGACGGATGCAAAAAACCAAAGTTCCTACCACAGTTTTTCTTTCCATTCTATTACTTTGCTCTTCTTTCAGCTTTGCAGAAGTCAGTGAAGAAGTTAAAGGACAAATCAAGTATGGTGTTCGAGCCGCAAAGGAAGATCATTGGGACGAAGCAATATATCGATGGCGAAAAGCCTTACAACTCGATCCTAACAATCTGATGGCACATAACAATCTGGCAGTTGCTTATGAACAATTGGGAGAATACGAACTGGCGTTGGAGGAATACCAGATAGCTTACCGGTTGGACAGTCAGAACCAGAACGTCAAAAACAATCTGGATCGATTTCGAGATTTTTACCGGAAGTATCAGCGTCAAAAAGAATAACTGGACTGCAGCATTTTCCTGTAGTTCCTATAGGAATAAGGAATCCCCCCGAAGAATATGCGACAGATCATAGTGGTACTTTTCTTGTTTTCCTTCCTGTTCTTTAACTCAATCGATTGTCCTGCCGGAACCTCAGAAGTCCAGATCATGGCTCCGCTTCGACCGAAGTATGTAGCCAAAGGTTACCGCAAGATTTACATTGCCGACTTTGTCGTATCCGGACAGCGTGACGTCGATCATGAGATCCCGATCAATGTAAACAAAGAAATTAAAGAAACACTCAAGTCCGAGTTTGCGGACCGTAGTTCATACGAGATCGAAGAATTAAAAATCGAAATTCCTCCCGATCGAAAACCGGAAGACGTTTTGAAGGATCCCTCTTTCTGGCAAGCGATGGATATCAAAGATCGTGATACGAGTCTCATCGTTGCTGGAGCCGTGGAGTTCTCCAACCACGAGAAAGGAGGACTGGTAACGGAACGTGTGACCAATCCCCGCACGGGAACTCAAAGAATCGTTACTTCCTCTCGCGAACGCCTTCAGCTTGTTTTAGGAATTAACCTCGTTTTGATCGAGGCAAAGACCGGACAAAAACTATTCGAAGAGACTTTTAAGGAAGAAGAGATCTACGATGACATCAGTAATGTGAGCTTACCGCTCTTCTACGACCTCTTTGAAAGAATCGCTCCCAAGATTGTCGGAGTTCTGGTGCCCTACCGGGTGGCCGGGTCCCGCACCTTGTTAGAACCTTAGATGAGGTGAATCATGGTTCAGAAAATTGCAATAACCCTCCTGATTCTATTTACAGCTTCCGCAGTTCAGGCGCAACTTGTTCCTTACTACGGAAAAAACAACGTCAAATACGACAATTTCGATTGGAAGACTTACAAAACGCCACACTTCGAAATTTTCTTTTACCCACAGTCAGAAGCTCATTTGCAGCGAGTGGCAAGCATGGCTGAATCCGCGTATGACAAAATCAGCGCCGATCTACAGCACGACATTGAATTCAAAATTCCCCTGATCTTTTTCAAAACTCAAAGTGAATTCGAACAGGTGAATTATCTCCAGATTTCCGAAGGAATCCTGGGCGCGGCTGAACCGGTATATAACAGGATGGCTTTCGCGATTGATCAGCCCTCCGATCAATTGCAGGAACTGATCATCCATGAGCTCGCTCACGTTTTTGAATTCTCTATGTTATTTGGAGGAATGATTTCACCCGTTCTAAAGCAATCTCCTCCACTCTGGGTTATGGAAGGTTTTGCCGAGTATCAAACGGGAGTTTGGGATCCAACCGATTTGATGATTGTTCGTGACGCTGTGATGACGGAGCGGTTGCCGTTTCTAAGCGTAGAAGAAGACCTGATTGCTCCAGGCGGAGTTGAGTTAGGGCGCGCTCCTTACAACGTCGGCCATGCTGCGTTTGAATTTATGGAGGAAAAATACGGAGATGCTGCTGTCCGCCAGTTCTGGTTTTATTTAAAGAAAGCCACGCTACTCGGATCCGAAGATGTGATCTATTCCGCTCTGGGAGTGAAAGAAGAAACGTTCAATGAACAATTCGCTAATTACTTAAGAGAGCGTTTTAAAGACTACAGAGATCGCCAGTCTCCGATTGATTATGGGAAGGAGATCACTCTTCCAAGCAAGTATCATCAAATCTTTTCGCAAGCTCCTTCTCCGGACGGACGTGAATTCGTTATCATGACGGCAAACCGGGAGGATTACGAGTTTGACATACTGAAGATCGACGCCACCGGGAAGGTTCTTGATAATCTCACGGGCGGGTTCACTTCCAGTTATGACTATCTGACAACGGATTCTTACAGATTTGATGGTCGCAATCTGTCATGGACCGGCCAGCGGATTGCGTTTTTTGCTCGAACCGGAAAACGACGTTCTTTGATCGTAATCGATGCGTCGGATGGAGACCGTCTCAAAAAAATCAAGCTATCCATTGATCAGGCCGGCTCGCCTTCGCTATCTCCTGATGGCCGCACGGTGTTAATCACCGGTTTGGTAAACGGTCAACCGGATCTTTTTGTTGTGGATGTTGAGACCGAAGCCATCAAAAATCTGACCAACAATTCACTGTTTGAAAAAACTCCCATGTGGTCTGCTGATGGAAAATGGATTTTCTATACATCCCGTATCCGATCCAGGGATCAGATCATGAGGATGAATCCAGCAAATCCGAATCAGGTCGAACAACTTACGTTCAACGAATATGATTCTACGAGCCCTTACTACGATCAGACAACAAACAGCGTTTATTACTCTGCCAACCGGAATGGCGTTTACAATCTATACCGGCTGGATTTGAATACCGGCGATAAAGTTCAATATACGGATGTGATCGGTGGAAATTTCAGTCCAGTTTCCTTGAAGGATCAGGGAAAGGATCGGATCGCCTTCACCTCCTTCTTTAAGGGTCAATACCGGTTTTTTGTAATGGATCTTCCCACGGCAGTGGCGGTGATTCCTAAAGGGACAGAAACCGATGAGGGAAGTACAAAAACAACCGCCGAGCAGCTTTCGGCGGCACTGGGTGTTCCCAAGGGCGAGACTGTGCAGGGAAGTTTTTCCCAGGACACCGATTTCCGTCCGACAAAACAGCTTGCCATCGACCAAAGCAAGATTGCCGATAAGAAGTTCCGGGTCTTGATCGCGGGTCGTCCCAGCGTAATCACCGGTGTTTCAGGCGATACGTTTGCTGTGGCTTCTGGGATAGTGTTGCAGGACATTCTGGGAGATCAGGAATTTCGTTTTTTCACGAGCCGTATTCGTGGATTCCAATCTTATAACGTAGGGTATCTCGATCTTCGGCATCGTTTTCAGTATCTGTCCGATTTCATTTTCGATGACGACTTTTTCTTTGCTCCCTTGCCGGGTCCGGTAGCGGAGGATGTAGGTTTCGGCGTTGATATTGTTCGCTCCCGCATTTACGGTGGACGAATCATTTCACAGTATCCATTCAGCCGTTTTTATCGCGCCGAATTTAGCGCGGGGATTTTTGATCTTTCGCAGAAGTTCTATAATCCCGCGGTCCAGGATGCGTACGAACGACATCTTGCAGAAACAGGCCAGGCAGATGCTCTTGCGCGTGGTGGATACATACCTCTGGGTGTTGCTCTTGTGGGTGAAACAACTCGTTTCCGAGAATTTGGACCGCTCAGCGGATTCACATTCCGGCTGTCATTCGGATATGCTCCTTCGATATCGGACGATTGGGTCTCCCGTACGATCTATGAATTGGATGTGCGGAAGTACTTCCGCGTTCATGGAAGATCTGTTCTTGCTTTTCGCGGACGCGGTTTCCATACAAACGGGGACGATCCTGTGATTTTTAGTTTTGGTGGCGGACAGGACATCCGTGGATTTGATTTCCGTGAGATCATCGGAACCAGCGGTGGTATCGGAAATGCGGAATTCCGTTTTGCGCTCTGGCCGAATCCACGCGTTCCCATCCTTGGACAATTGCGTGGCAAAGTCTTTGTCGATTACTTTAGAGCTTCTTTTAGTACACATGAAGACTCGCTGCTTGCTTTGCCTCAAGACAACCTTATTGTAGATCTTGTTGACGGACGTCTGTTTGCATTGGATCTGGAAGAGGGAGCCGGATCCATCGGGGCTGGATTCACCATTTTTGCAGGCGGGCTCCCATTTAATTTTGATTTTTCAAAAGTCTACGGTCAGGGCATATTTTTCAATGCGGATCGTACGATTGATCTTTCAAAACCGAGAGAAAGAAAATTCACTGATGGAATACAGTTTGATTTCTCGATAGCATACGACTTCTAGGCGGTTGAATGAAGAAACGCTTCTGGATTGCTCTTGTACCACTTCTATTCGTTGCTGCTACTTATCAATCGCGCTTTGTGAACCACACTTTGAAATTTGATAATCCAGCGGTAACGGATCTACTGAGTCCAATTTCGGGAGCGTGGGAGGTTGTGACACCACCTAAAATCAATCAACCGGTTCTCAGTCAGTCTGTGAAATATGCCGACTATCCGAAGGTTTTGATGAAAGACCGGGATTACTTCGATTTTGAAGTTTCGACAAAAATCTATATCAGCAGCGAAAACCAGGACACGCAAGCAGGAGGACTCATCCTTCGCTACAGAAATCTCTACAGTTTCTATATGCTGTTTCTGAATTCAAAGGATCAGCGATTGACTTTAACTCGGGCAAGTCGAGGGGGTATTAAAGTGCTTGAGCGGGTCAATCATGCGTTTACACCGGATCGCTGGTATGAATTGAAAGCGGTGTGTTACCTCGACAGACTGAAAGCGTACGTGGATGGTCAACTGATCATAGATGCGGAAGATGAGGTTAGCACCGGTGGCAAAGTCGGCCTGGTTACCGCCGGCACAAGTCTTGTGTATTTTGAGAGTTTGCAAGTAAAATCCGAAGTTTTCGAAGTCGTGGCCGGTAAATAGCGTCTTCGCGTCAGCGCGTTTCCGGGTCTTCGCGTCATTACGCGGTGACGCAAAGACGCGCAAACGCGATGACGATACGAATTGCGGCCATACGCTACATCAATACTCTTCCCCTGGTTTATGGCCTGGAGTTTAATCCTGATTTGGAGCTGACATTCGAAACTCCTTCGCGGTGTTACGAAATGCTTCTGCAAGACGAAGTGGACGTTGCCCTGATTCCGATTATCGGCACACAGCTCAGTACAGAAATCCGCGCCATCAAAGGTCTAGGGATTGCTGCAACTAACCGGACGGAGTCTGTTTATTTATTTGCAACCAAACCGTTAGATCGGTTAAGGACCGTGATTGGGGATCCTTCCTCTTTGACTTCGGTGCTGTTGTCAAAAATCATTCTGAATGAAAAATACAAAAATAAGCCAAGATTTCTCTCCGGCTCGATCGATAACATTCATGAAGTTTTAAGGCAATATGATGCGGCTCTGATTATAGGTGACGAGGCTATTCTGACCGATAAGAGCGACTACGACCACTATGATCTGGCGACGGAATGGTATTCCATTACCGGATTTCCTTTCGTTTTTGCTGTATGGGCAAGCAAAAGGATTCTGTCTCATGAAGAGAAGGAAATATTTCACAATGCTTACCAGCAGGCGACGCAAAATTGGGAAGGCATCATTTATCGGGCAGCCAGTATGCTCGCAGTGGATGTCCCTTTTTTGAAGAGGTATTATAATGAGAATTTGCGCTATCATTTGGCGCGCAGTGATTACGAAGGATTGCTCCGGTTCCTTGTTCTTGCGGCCGATTTCGGGTATCTGCAAAAAGTGAGAAAAGACATATGGATGTAGTCGTAGAAAACAAAACATCTATTCTGGACAAAGTGTACAGGAATGAGCGGTTATCACAGGAGGATGCCGTTCAATTGTTTTTTTCCAGTGAACTTTTGGAAATCGGCATGGCGGCAGATTACGTACGGCACAAATTTCATTCCGGTCCCCGGGTTAGTTACATTGTGGACCGCAATATTAATTACACGAATGTTTGCTATGTGGAGTGTTCTTTTTGCGCGTTCTATCGCTCTTCTCTAGAATCGGATTCCTACTTGCATGGACTGGATCTACTGGACAAGAAAATCGAAGAGACAATTGCGCTTGGGGGCACTGGTATTTTGCTTCAAGGCGGGCTCCATCCTGAACTCAAATTGGAATGGTACGAAGGGCTTCTGCGCCATTTTAAAACGAAGTTTCCCTCCGTGTGGATTCATGGTTTTTCGCCCCCGGAAATCACAAACATTTGCAAAGTTTCAAAACTCCCTCTTCCCGTTGTGATGGAACGCCTGGGTGCTGCCGGACTGGATTCCTTGCCGGGTGGTGGCGGCGAAATATTGGTGGATCGCGTGCGAAAAATTATTTCTCCGCGCAAATGCATGACGGACGAATGGCTCGCCGTTCACGAGGAAGCACACCGGTTGAATCTACGTTCCAGCGCTACCATGATGTTTGGTCACGTTGAGAAACTGGAAGAACGAGCGGAACATTTACAACGAATTCGAGACTTGCAGGATCGCACTGGTGGATTCATGTCCTTTATCTGTTGGACGTTTCAACAGGAGAACACATTGTTGACTTGTCCCACTTCTACTGCAACAGATTTCTTGAAAACTCTCGCAATCTCAAGAATCTTTCTGGATAACATAGAAAACGTGCAGAGTTCCTGGCTCACTCAAGGATTAAAACTCGGCCAGGTTGCTCTTCAATTTGGCGCCAACGATATGGGTAGCGTCATGATTGAGGAGAATGTTGTTTCCGCTGCTGGAGCTCATTTTCAGGCTACCGAAGAAGATTTGCGCCGTCTGATCCGAGATGCGGGTTACGCTCCTTTCAAGCGGGACACCATCTACCGTCCCGTCTAAATAACGAACCTCTTTTTTGAACAGAAGGTCGCGAAGGACGCAAAGACAGATTTCTTACGTTGATTTGTCAGCACCCGCAAGAATTAAACGGCTGATGCCATGCTTTAGTAGCGTACTGTGAAAGTTGATTAGAAGCCCTACAGGAACGTCTAGTAACTTCATGTAGGTCAAAATCTGTGCTTTATGAATCGGAAGGATACTTTCAACAGCTTTAAGTTCCAGGATAAGACAGTCGTCAACATAAACGTCCATCTTGAGTTGTTCATCAAAGATTGCACCTTTGTATTCGAGCGGAATCCTTACTTCCGAAGCGCAATGGATTCCGGATAATTGCAGTTCACGTATTAAACATTTTTGATAAATCGATTCGATAAGACCTGGTCCCATTACTCGGTGAACTTCGATCGCCGCACCGATGACTCTTTTGCTTAGGCGATCAGCTTTCTTAAATTTCTGATGCATAAAATATTGTTTCCTTTGCGATCTTTGCGTGCTTCTGTTCAAAAAAGAGCCGAATTTACGCGGGTTTGGGCTTGTTGCAACAACTGCTCACGGTTTTCCAGACTGAGTCCGGTTGTTTCAATAGGATCGTGAAAAATTAACTCGACCTCTCCTCCATATAGGAGAATTGTGTCCGGCGGTAATGCCTGCTCCGCGCCAATCAAAGTAAAGGGAACTACCGGCGCTTGAGATTTGATTGCCAGGACAAATGCTCCCTTTTTGAATGGAAGCATGTTCGATTGCCGGCTCCGTGTGCCCTCCGGAAAAAGAATCACCGAATGGCCTGATCGGATTTCTGAAACAGCGCGGTCAATGCTTCGCGAAGAAGCTTCCGGATTGGACCGGTCTACTTCGATCATTCCCATTGTGCTTAACGCAAAAGATACCAGAGGAATACGGAAAGCTTCCTTCTTAATCAGGAACCTGACATCTCCGGGCACGGTCCGGAAAACCGCTGCGCCGTCCACATGACTTCTATGATTCCCCACATAGACATAGCCACGATTGTGATCCAGTTTCTCCAGTCCGCGCACTTTCAATCGAATTCCGCCCAGAAAGAGAACCATTTGGTCCAGCACTTTTGTCAAATAAAGAGCCAGTCGCGGATTCCCCATGATCCGGCAGTAGCTGAGAACCGGTATCCCCACGATGATCAAGTAAACAGCGATGAAGGAGCAGGCAAAGATCATGCGCGCGCCCGCCAGAAATCTATTGAATATTGCAGCTTGCATATTGCATAGTGTATTGCAAAATCTAAATTGCAAACTTCAAAGTGTTTGTCGTGGATCGCTTTAAGAGGCATGCAACAAGCAAATTTGCAATCTGCGGTATTTCAAGCCCGTGCTTTCGCCGTAATAATTGACTTGGCAATCTTCAATAGTCAGAATGGCTCAGGATCCGAGTCTTCTCCTTGAACCTCCTTGGGTCGCTCTGATCCATTCAATTTGCCGATCAGACGCATCCCTTCCGCCACCACCTCCGTCCGGTAATGTTTCTGGCCAGTCCCATCAGTCCAGTTACGTGTATGCATTCTTCCCTCAATGAAAACCTGTCTCCCTTTCTTCAGGAATTCGCCACAGATTTCCGCGAGTCGTCCAAATGCAACGACTTGAAACCATTCCGTTTCATCGCGGATTTGTCCTTCTAACTTGTACCTTCTATTGGTTGCCATGCGGAACTGAGCGGTTTGCTTTCCGGATGGCAGATAGCGCACTTCGGGATCTGATCCTAAATGACCGAGCAAAAGTATTTTGTTCAACGACATTTGCTTTCCTCCTGCTCTTCGGCACTGCAAAGGGAGAGCCAGCACGCGCTCGTCTTACAGACAAGGGAACGCCAAAGCAAAGATTGCCAGCGATCCGTTTCTGCTTCCATTTCAGGAACTTAGCTGTGTCAAGTTGCGTTGGCAAAATGCCTGCGATGGTTTGCTTTTTAGGGAATGCAAAAGTATAATTACACTTCCAATCAGAATGCCTGTAAGTGGGCTACATGCCCACTTTATTTTTTGTTGCGAGGATTTTTTGACTTCCCTCAATGAAATTCAAGAAATTGCGACACGGATCGTTGAGTCGGAGGGCATAGATCTTGTGGATATCGAGTTTAAACCGGGGAGAAACCGTAGTTTGTTACGCATTTATATTGACAAGGAAGGTGGAGTTACTTTAAACGACTGTGAGAATGTTAGCCGGCAACTCGGCGCGGTTCTAGACGTAAAAGACTTGCTGAAGAGCGCTTATGTGCTGGAAGTGAGTTCACCCGGGCTGGATCGGCCGTTGCAAACCGACCGCGATTATCGACGAGCGATTGGCAGAATACTGAAGTTGAGTCTGATGGATGAGCAGGGAAAGATGGAAAGCGTAACCGGGAAATTGCTTGAGACGACCGAAGAGGAAGTGATTCTTGAGGAAGGTGGAAGGCCGAGAAATATTCCCCGGAGCATGGTCAAACGAGCTGTTCAGGACGTAATTCTTGGTCAGCCGAAAAAGAACAGGAAACGGAAATAACAATGAGTAACGAACTCATCTATCAAATTGAGCAGATCAGTCGCGAAAAAGGGATCAATCCTGATGAAATCGTTCACGCGATTGAAGATGCAATTCTGACGACTGCGAGAAAGCATTACAAGAATCAGGAGAACCTGATCGCGCGTTTGAATCGCGCGACAGGTCAAGTCGAACTCTTGCTTCAAAAGCTCGTTGTGGAAGTGGTCGGTGATCCGGAAACAGAAATCGAAATGGAGAAAGCGCTTGCGTTGAATCCGGAAGCAAAACCGGGAGATCGCGTCAATCTTCTTTTATCCAGCCGTCCGCTGGGAAGAATTGATGCTCAAACAGCCAAGCAGATCATTTTTCAGCGAGTGAAGGAAGCGGAGCGGAAGAAAGTCTACGATGAATACTCCAATCGTGTCGGAGAACTCCTCAACGGTATCGTTAAGAATTCGGAGAAAGGGGATCTCATCGTTGATCTGGGCACCGTTGAAGCGATTCTGCCTAAGTCCCAGCAGTCTGGTGTCGAACAGTATTCACGGGGAGATCGGATTCGTGCAGTGATTGTCCGCGTGCATCGTTTTTCCAATGATCCGCAAATCGTTCTGTCACGCACGGACATACGGTTACTGACTCGAGTGTTCGAATCAGAAATTCCTGAAATCTACGAAGGCACGATTACCATCAAAGCTGCCGTGCGCGAAGCCGGTGATCGTTCGAAGATAGCTGTGGCGACAACACACAAAGAGATTGATCCGGTAGGCGCTTGCGTCGGTATCAAGGGAACGCGAGTCCAATCCGTGATCAACGAACTGCATGGAGAAAGGATCGATATCATTGAATGGTCCGATGATATTATCAAGCTTGCTTCCAATGCCCTCAAACCGGCAAAAGTGGCTCAGGTGGGAATGGTCGATGATAAAGAGAAAAGACTGGAAATCGTTGTTGATAACGATCAGCTTTCACTCGCGATCGGGAAAAAAGGGCAGAACGTACGGCTTGCATCCAAACTGACCGGTTGGAAAATCGATATCAAGAGCCAGGATGAAAAGAAAAAAGAGCTGGCGGAGAATAACGCCCGTTTGGAAGCGTTTCGAAGTAAAATCACACAGCATCCCGAACTTGGGGAAAAGGCTCTTCAAGCACTAGAATCGGGAGGCTGGAACAATCTTGAAAAGATGAAGCAGATCCAGGCTGCTTCAGAAATTCCATCTCTTGAGCCGGAAACGGCGGAGCGTTTGTATCAGGAGATTCAGGATTTCGTAAATTCACAGGTGGCAGCAAAGTAGTCAAGCATGAAATTACGCGTTTATCAGATCGCAAAAGAAATGAACCGGTCCGCTCATGAAATCATAGCGGTTCTGGAAAAACTCGGGATTGAAGGGAAACATCATACGAGCAGCATTGAAGACGAGTTGGTTCCCAAAATCCGGCGTTATCTGGAGCCTTATGCGAAGCGCGCAGAAGTTGCGCATAAGGATGAGGAAGTTGTAGAAGAGCCGGAATTGGAAGAAGAGACTCCCAAACCGGTGGCGGTTGTTCCTGCTCCGAAGGTAGAAGCGCCGGTTGTTGAGAAAGGCAAGAAAAAAGTTGCGAAGGAGGCTGCTCCGAAAGAGCCAGTGCGCGAGGTGCCGCGGCAACCGGTAAAAGAAGCAAAACGAAGAAGCACAGCAGATCATCCGAAAGTTGCAAAGCCATCCGCCGAGGCGGTGGTGGCTGTGGCGGACAGGCCTTCCGAACCATCTCTTCGCGAGCCGCTCCCGCCTGCTCCTCCCACCATAAGCGATGAAGAGCTGGAGCAACTTACGGCGCCACCGCCACCCGCTCCAGCAGCGGTGGCTGTTGTGTCTGCGCCGGTTGTGGAGCGTCCGAAAATCCAGATCAGCGAAAATATTGCCGTAAAGGATCTTGCCCAGAAGATGGGCATCATGTCAAAGCTGGTGCTCAAAAAATTGCTGGACCGTGGCATCCTTGCAAACATAAATCAAAACATCGATTTAAAACTTGCCGAACAGCTTGCGTCCGATTTTGGATTCGATGTGAACGTTACGAGCTATGAAGAAGCCGTCGCGAAGGAACAGGAAACCGACGAAGCTTCTACTGTATTAGTAACTCGTCCTCCCGTTGTGACGATCATGGGCCACGTCGATCATGGGAAAACATCTTTGCTGGATGCGATTCGTGAGACCAACGTGGCGGGAGGCGAGTCGGGAGGAATTACGCAGCATATTGGCGCCTATCAGGTAAGGGTCGGACAGCGCGGAATCACCTTCATCGACACACCGGGCCATGAGGCGTTTACGCGGATGCGCGCGCGGGGCGCGCAGGTCACCGACATCGTAGTGCTCGTGGTTGCGGCTGACGATGGAGTGATGCCGCAAACTCTCGAAGCCATCGATCACGCAAAGGCCGCCAAGGTTCCCATCATTGTAGCGATCAACAAAATTGACAAGCCTGATGCGAATCCGGACCGGATCAAACGGCAACTGGCTGATCACGAGATACTGATCGAAGAATATGGCGGCGATACAGTTTGTGTGGAGATTTCAGCGCGCAAGAGAACGAACATTCCGACACTCCTCGAAATGATTTTACTGGTTGCCGACATCCTGGATTTGAAATCGAGTCCGAATCGTCTTGCTGCAGGAACAGTTCTTGAAGCGCGTTTGGACAAGAGTCGCGGCCCTGCCGCAACAGTGCTTGTGCAGAATGGAACTTTAAAAGCCGGAGACGTTTATGTCGTGGGAGCAGTGATGGGACGTGTCCGCGCGATGTTTGACGATCGCGGCGCAAAAATGAAGGAAGCAACGCCCGGCAATCCCGTGGAAGTCCTGGGCTCGCAAGGTGTTCCACAAGCAGGGGACGCTTTTCAGGTCTTCAAGGACGAATTTAAAGCACGAAGTATTGTCGCTTTCCGACAGGCCAGAGCGAAAGAACTTGCAGCCGCCTCAACTTCCCGTTTATCACTCGATCAACTCTTCAGCAAAATCCAGCAGGGTGAAATCCGGGAGCTTCCGGTGATTGTGAAAGCTGATGTGCAGGGTTCGATTGAAGTCATGAAGGACACTTTGACAAAGCTTGGCACAGAAGAAGTAAAAATTAGAATGATTCACAGCGGGACAGGCGCCGTCACTTCCAGTGATGTGTTGCTCGCATCCGCATCCAACGCAATTATTGTCGCTTATAACGTTCGTCCTGAACCGAAAGCGCGCGAACTTGCGGAAAAGGAAAAAGTCGACATCCGTACCTACACCGTGATTTATTCCGTCGTCGATGAAATTAAGAGCGCGCTATCGGGATTGTTGCGACCCACAATCAAGGAAGTATTTCTGGGAACCGCCGAAGTGCGTGATACTTTCAGGATACCAAAAGTGGGAACAGTCGCCGGGAGTTACATTGTTTCAGGAAAATTAAACCGGAACGCGCAGGTCCGTTTGGTCCGGGATAACGTCGTAATCTACGAAGGTAAAATTAGCTCTTTGAGGCGATTTAAGGAAGATGCCAGCGAAGTGAAAGAAGGATTTGAATGCGGTGTTGGTCTTGAGAATTATAACGATATTAAGATCGGCGACTACATCGAGGCTTTCACGATTGAAAGAATAGCGCGCCATCTGGAATAGGAAAGGATCAAGGCGATGACACGCCGCCGTCAAGAAAGGCTTTCCGACCTTTTGAAAGAAGAAATCTCCTCCATTCTTTTTCAAAAAATGCAGGACCCACGGCTCTCTTTGTGTAATATCACCAATGTATCGTTGAGTCCGGATTACAGACATGCCCGCGTCTACGTAAGTGTGCTGGGTACGCCGGAGCACAAAGAGCAATGCGTCAAAGCTCTCAATTCAGCCGGTGGATTTTTCCGGCGGGAACTCGGCAAGCTCAATTTGAAATACATTCCCTCGTTGCAATTTCAAGCGGATGTCGGGGCAGAGTATTCGCAACACATCGAAGAACTTTTGAAGAGTGTGAAAAAAGAGGAACCGGAATCGTGAACTGGGACGGTTTAATACTGATCAACAAGCCGGAAGGGGACACTTCTCACACCGTGGTTCAAAGAGTGAAGGAACGGTTGCAGGTGGATAAAGCAGGGCATCTGGGCACATTGGATCCGATCGCTACCGGTGTCTTTCCTGTTTGTCTTGGAAAAGCGACAAGACTCAGTCCTTTTTATATGCGCGCTGATAAATGCTATCTTGCGGCAATCCGTTTCGGTATTTTTACAACAACAGACGACCGGGAGGGAAAACAGGAAGGTCCCTACACTAGGATCCGTTTTTCCAGAGAACAGCTCGAAAAAGTGATTTCTTCCTTTCAGGGAGAAATTCAGCAGAAGCCTCCGATTTTTTCAGCGAAAAAAATTCAGGGAAAAAAAGCATATGATCTGGCGCGAAAAGGGATCAAACCTGATCTTCCTTTGCAAAAAGTGAAGATTCATGAGATCCGATTGATGCATTTTGAGAAGGATGTCGCGGTCATCTACATGCACTGCGGATCCGGGACGTACGTACGTTCCTTGGCTCGGGAACTGGGAATGAGGCTCCGTTGCGGTGCGCATGTCAATGAGCTAGCGCGCACGAAATTTAAGAATTTTACACTGGAGGAATGCGCGCCGCCCGAAGCGCCAATCGAAAAATTGAAAGCTTCGTTTGTCCCGATTGCGCAGATGTTGTCTGACTTTCCGCAATTTACCGTAGATGCTTCGCAAGGGAAAAAGATTTTGAATGGTTCCGCGATTGCAGTAGAAGAAAAGTATGATCAGGACTGGGTAAAAGTATTTGATGAAAACAACACACTGCTCGCCATTGCGCAGACAAAAAGCGGAGAGAAAACAGAATTAAAGCCAAAAATCGTCTTCCACGAATGAATTTCTTAACCGCCAAGACGCCAAGAAGCCAAATTCTTATATTATGGGTTTTCTTGGCGCCTTGGCACCTTGGCGGTTTAAATTAGAGTTTATGTATCCGAATTTATTTAAGATTGGTCCACTGACAATTCATTCTTATGGATTGTTTCTTGCAATCGCATTTCTGTTGGGAATGCGAGTCGCGGTTCATTACGCAAAGCGTGAGCAGATGGAAACTTCTGCAATCACCGATTTGGTCGTTTACATTTTCTTGTCTGCGCTGGTGGGAGCCAAACTGCTTCTGGTAATCGTTGATTTCGATTATTACAGCCAGGATTGGAGCCGTCTTCTTTCCATTTACCAGGTGGGTGGCGTCTATTATGGCGGTTTTATACTCGCGTTTTTGGTGAGCCTCTGGTATATCCGGCGGAAGAAGATGAATTTTTGGCAAACCGCCGATGTTCTTGTCATGGGAATTGCGTTCGGCCAGATTTTTGGACGGTTCGGATGCTTTTTTGCAGGCTGTTGCTGGGGAAAACCAGCTCCTGGATTTCCGCTGGCTGTTATCTTCACGCGTCCGGAAGCGGCAGAACAGGTAGGAACACCTTTAAACGTTCCCTTGCACGCGGCGCAATTATACGAAGCTTTACCGATGATTCTGGTCTTTGGACTCCTTGTATATTTCTACAATCGTAAAAAATTCGCCGGTCAGCAGTTGAGCTTGTATCTCGTAATTTATTCCCTTCTTCGCTTCAACGTTGAATTCTTCCGTGGCGATCCCCGGGGCGCTATTGGACCGCTCTCCACGTCTCAAGTGATCAGCATTCTCGCTTTTGTGGCCGGTTTCGTTATTTACCTGATACGAAGAGATGTTAAAAAAGTGGAAGTGGCTGTCACGAAGTGAAATCTGTCCGCTCTTTCGTGATTTCCGTTGAGAACGCGGGAATCAGGATCGATCGTTTCCTGACGCAACAATATTCGCAGCAGAGTCGCTCAGCAATCCAGAAATGGTTTGAGACCGGTTTGGTTCATGTGAATGATCAAACGGTAAAAGCTTCTTATAGACTCCGTGATCAGGACCGGATCGAAGTTTTGGATCTACCCACAGAAGATGCTGATGTAGCGCTGAGTCCGTGGAATTTTCCGTTGGAGATTCTTTTTGAGGACCAGGCGCTGCTGGCGATCAACAAACCTGCCCATATGGTCGTGCATCCCGGCGCCGGAGTTGGGCATCACACGGTTGTACACGCCGCCCTTCATCACTTTCCTGGTATCCACACCGTTGGACATCCACTCCGGCCGGGAATCGTACATCGCCTGGATAAAGAAACCTCTGGCATTCTATTGCTTGCAAAAACGCAGGAAGCATACCTGAGAATGACGTCTCTCTTTAAAGATCGGTTGATCCGAAAACATTACAGAGCGGCAGTTTTTGGGCAGATGGAAAGGAAGCAGGGCCGCATTGAAAAGGCGTTAGGAAGAGATCCATCCAACCGGAAGAAAATATCCGTACGTGCAAGAAGAGCGCGACCGGCCGTGACGTTGTACTCGGTGCTGCAAAACTATGATTTTGGCTCGCTCCTGGATGTTGAAATTCTAACGGGACGAACGCACCAGATTCGCGTGCATCTTTCTTCCGAAAAACATCCGATTCTTGGAGATGCAAAATATGGTGGAGGAAACTGGAACCGGATTCAGGATGCGGCCCTGCGCAATCGTTTGAAGCAGACTGCGTTCTTCGGTCTTCACGCTTTTTCACTTGAGTTTGATCATCCGATGACCGGCAAACATCTCTATCTCGAAGCGCCGCTTCCGGAAATCTGGACAGCTTTGTAGTGGCAGAGCATTTTCCATACGGCCTGTTATGCACATTCCCAGTTGAACAAACTCTGATTTTTCCTCGAAATCACTATCGGTGTGAAAATGCTCTGCTTGCCGCGGAATGGCTGCAGAGCATTTACTCTTAGAAAGTGGGTGTGCGGGGCAAAACCCTGCGGAGCTTGAGGCTTGTTCCCTTGGCGTAGTAAATGCTCTGCCACTACTTCGACAAGTATTTGTGAATCGCTTGCGCGATCACTTCTTTTACCGGGGTATTCAACCTTTCGGCGGCTTTCTTGCAGTCTTCATATTCGGGCTGATAATTTGCGAGAGTGCCGTTGAGATAACTTTCTTTGATGCGGATCTCCTGCTTTCCCAGCTGAATTTTGCTCCACCGCCGGTCCAGAGTCTTTCGATCCACTTTCCAGTAGCGAAGTCCAATTGCCGTTGTTTCCGAAAACAACAGTTTCAACATTGATTCCAGCAAGCCGGAGGAAACGAGCAGAGTTAAACGAACCGCCGGCCGGTTCTTTTTCATAAAAATGGGAGTAAAGAATACGTCCAGCGCTCCTAGTTCAAATGCTTTTTCCATGAAATAAGCGAGAACTTGAGGAGAAGAATCATCCAGATTCGTTTCCACCATGTAAATTTCTTCTTCCGGAGCTGCGCCTGTTCCAACAAAAATCCTCAATACATTTGGATGGCCCGCAATTTCCATTTCACCTGCTCCCACTCCGGTATTTTCCAGCTTCATTTCAGGCATCACACCGAATGATTTCGCAATCGAGCCGATCAAGAGCGCTCCCGTAGGTGTCGTCAATTCTCCTTCCACTTCATTCTGAAACACTGATATTCCTTCTAATAGCTTAGTAGTTGCGGGAGCTGGAATCGGAAAGCGACCGTGAGAAAAGGTGAGGAAGCCGCAGCCTGTATTTACTGGGGAAGACTTGATCAAAGAAGGCTGTAGATAATCCAGAGCAGAGAGCGTTCCGGTGACGTCCAGCAGCAGGTCCGTTCCACCCATTTCGTGGAGGTGTAGTTTCTGAAGGCTGGATCCGTGGATGGAAGCTTCAATTTCAAAGAGACGTTTCACGAGAGAAAGCGTTTGTTGGCGGATCTTTTCCGGCAGTTTTGAGTTCTCCAGCAGCAATTGGTACTGTTTCCACGTTTTCGCTCCTTTTGTTTCCTGAGTGGAGACGCGGCATCGTAGCGCATTCATCCCGCTTTTTTGCGTTTGAAATACTTCCACTTCGTAGTTATCGATGTCAAGCGCGGTCCATGCTTCGGAGAGCACTTCGACCGGAACGCCTGCGTCCAAAAGGGCACCGAGCAGCATGTCGCCGGAAACTCCGGAAGTTGCTTCGATGTATAGAATTTTCTCAGCCATGATTCTTTAGCGCTCTCACAAGCTTCGGCAAAAGGATACCGGATTTCCCCAGAAAACATTCATTTGCAATTTCAGTAACCGGTGTAATCTCTGCGTTGATTTCGACCACAACTGCGCCATTTTCCCTTGCAATCCACCCGAAAGACGCTGCCGGTTCTACAGTTGCCGATGATCCAATGAGAAAGAAGATGTCGCAATTCGCCGCAACCTGCCAGGCTGTCGCTAAGATGTCCGGTGGAAGAGCTTCTCCGAACCAGACAACATCCGGACGGACCAGACTCCCGCACTCGCAATGCGGAGGCAATTGTTCGAATGGCGTTTGAAAAGTCTCAAACGTTTTCCGTTCTTTCAAACACCGAACCCTCCAGATACTTCCATGAAGCTCCTGAACGTTTTTACTCCCCGCGCGTTGATGCAAACCATCTATGTTTTGCGTAAACAGAAACATTCTGGGAAAGATCGATTCCATCTCAACCAGAGCGCGATGTCCATCGTTCGGTTCTACTTGACTGATCTTCTGCCTGCGCCAGTCATACCATTCCCACACCTTCTTCGGATTGCGTTGAAAAGCTTCCGGTGTTGCAAGCTCTTCCGGTTTGAAGTTCTCCCAAAGGCCATCCTGCCCGCGGAATGCGGGAATTCCGCTTTCTGTCGAAATTCCTGCTCCTGTAGAGATCATCACGCGTTCAGCTCGTTTGAGAAGGGAAAGAAATTTGGATGGAAATACCGGTTCGGTCAATCTAAACTGTTCCTGAAAGACGCAGACCTAAAACAAATATATAATTTGATCATACCATGAACACAATTCCCAGAAAATTGGGACGCTACGTGGTGATTCGCGAAATCGGCCGCGGAGCAATGGGTGTTGTATACAAGGCTCACGACCCGGTAATTGAAAGGGAAGTCGCGATCAAAGCCATACAGATCACCTTTGAAGTCACGCCTGAAGAAAAGAATGTCTATTTGAATCGTTTTTACAGAGAGGCAAAAGCGGCAGGCAAACTCAGCCATCCCAATATTGTCACCATTTTTGATGTTGATGAAGATAAGGAGACAGGCACTCCTTTCATAGTAATGGAGTTTCTCGAAGGAACCACCATCTCTGAAGTTGCTGCCAGCGGGATTTTGCTGCCACTGGAAGACGTCAACAATATGATCATCCAGCTGGCTGATGCGCTGAACTACGCTCACAACGAAGGGGTCGTCCATCGCGATATCAAAGCCGCCAACATTCTCGTCCTTCCCGGAATGAAAGTGAAAATCATGGATTTCGGTATTGCCCGGCTTCCCAGCTCCGATCTGACGCAAAGCGGACAATTCATCGGCACACCGAATTATATGTCACCCGAACAAATCGATGGGAAATCCCAGGTCGATGGCCGCAGTGATCTTTTTTCTCTTGGTGTTATTTTCTACATGCTTCTGACAGGTGAACGGCCTTTTCAAGGAGACAGCTTCAATACCGTTTCCTATCGCATTGTGAATGTCCTGCATGTGCCGCCGCGCACGTTGAATCCCAATGTTCCGGAGCCGTATAACGCAATCCTGATCAAGCTTCTTGCAAAGAATCCCCTGGACCGGTATCAAACAGGATCTGAGCTGATCCGTGACATTAGAAACTTAATCTCTATCACCGGCGATATTGAAGAACTCCGCGAAATCGATCCGGAATCGACTGCATCCGGCATCGCTTCACCACCACCTCCGTTGCCGGAACATCGGGAAGTTCGCGCGCCACGCGAAAGCATTGCCGCCTCCCATAACCTGACCCTCTCGGGTATCGGAAGCAGACGGAAATTGGCTTCCCTCGGTATCCTGATCGTGCTGGTTCTTGCTTTAACGTTCGGTTCCATTTTCTTAATTCGATCTACCAGTGAGAATAAAGAAGGGATGCCAAAAACACCGGTAGCATCGAACCGGCCGGATCCTGTCGCCGAATTATCCAGACAGAATGCAATCAGAATTAAATGGGATCTTGCCATGAAGTATGTGGAGAACAGCATGCTTGATAAAGCAATCAAAGAGTTAAACGATATCGTGCGGCTCGATCCACAGAATCAGGATGCAAAAAAATTCCTGGAACTTGTGGTAGAGAAAAAAGCACTGGAAGAAAAGAAAAAATTGGAGCCACTCCCTCCAACACCAGTCGATATCGTTCAAACTCCGAAACCTGCGCCGCCGAAACCAAAAATACAGCAGGTCACTCCTGTAACGCTGCAACCACTTCCGGAAATCAAACTGGCTTCTTTAGATTTCGAATTCGAGCATGGATTTCCATCGGGATCTTTTTATATTTTTACAAACGATAAGCTTGCTTTTGAAGGAAGTTTATCCGGAGAAAAAAAGAAAGTGCTTATCTTTCGTAATTATAAAGGAAAGCTCACCGGTTCCTTGCAGGTTCCGGTGGGACAGACCAATGTTCTTGTTCATGTGGTATGCAGAGAAAAAGGTGTTTCCGCTTCCAAAAGAATAACTGTTAACGTAAAAGAAAACGGTCAACATAGTTTGCGTATTAAATACAATAAATCTCCCAAACAGCTCGAATTGACGTGGACCTAATGCCATTGCAAATTGCATATTGCAAAAGTAAAGGGGACCCTTCAATATGCAATCTGCAATAAAGCTCCGGTTGCCGCGTATGCCCATTGCGGTTGAATTCACGCGGGAAGGAGTGATCTTCATGCTTCTTTCGCTGGCGATCGGCGCGGCTGCGGTGAACACCGGCAACAATGTTCTGTACCTGATTTTTTCATTGATGCTGGGAATGATCGTTGTATCGGGGATGGCCAGCCGCCGGATCCTGCAGGGTTTGCATCCCACGTTGCAGTTCCCTGATCATCTATTTGCGGGAGTTCAATCGCTTTGCTACATTTCTGTTTCCAATCGAAAAAAGAAATTGCCTTCTCTTGCCATCCGTTTTGCGGTGCGCGATCCAAAATTCACAAGTATCAGCCGTCATTTTTTCTACATCCCTGCCCAGAATCATGCAAGCGGTTACGCGCGATTTCTTTTTTCGCGCCGCGGAGTTTTTACTCTCAAGGAAATGGAATTGCAAACACAATTTCCATTCTCCTTCTTTTTGAAAATCCGCAGATATTTCCTGGAGCAACCGGTTCGGGTGTATCCTCACCTCTATCGTTTTTCTGAAGACATTCTTTCTCGATTTTCAGAAGGGATTCTCCGAGAATCTCCCTATCGGGGCGATAGCCAGCAATTATTGCATTTGAGGGACTATAACAGCTTTGATTCGAGCAAAAAGATTCACTGGAAAGCCTCCGCAAAGGCGGAGAAACTTCTCGTAAAAGAGTACCAGCGGGAGCAGGGCCGCGATCTCTATTTGTACTTCGATTCCTTTCCGGATAAGCCCCGCGATCCTGTATTTGAAACCGCGATCAGTTTCCTCGCCTCTCTTGCATTTCTCTTCAGGGAACAAGAGATTGATGCTCGAATCGTACTGCCCGGAAAGGTATTTGATACGGCAATTTCCATAATTCCGCTCCTTTCCTATCTCGCGGAATGGGACGGAAAAGATTATTCGAGTGAAAAACTGGAGCTCCCGGGATCGCCGGAAACGCTTGTGCTTCAGTTGCGTTCGCGCCGGTTTCCTTCACGGCTCGGGCTTGTTAGTTCGGGCGCTCGCAATTTGTATGTGGAAGACTGGCAACACCTGATGCGTCAAGACTCCATTATCGAAATATGAATCAAACTGTGAACAAACCTGTTGATCCAAATCACGAAAGGGTAACTTCTGCCCTGCGATTTGGAGCTCACTTGCTTGTTTTTGTGAGCGGCGTCTCACTGATGCTCACCCAAAAATTGTGGATTTCCTCTGCGATTTTATTGGTCTTCAGCCTGTTCACGCTGGGTTTCGTGCATCGTCCTCGCGGAGGCTCATTTTGGGAGATTGTTTCCTTCCTCTACCTGATTTTCTTTTTCGCAGATTGGTTCTGGCTCACAAGAAGTCTTGCTCCTTCGCTGGTTCATCTATTCATTTTCATCATCATCAACAAGCTCTTTAATCTCCAAACGCATCGAGACTATTACCAGCTGTATCTTTTGACTTTCCTGAGCATGCTGGCAGCTACCGCCCTCAGCGTTGAAATTGAAATGCTCTACATGATCCTTCTTTTTTCGCTGTTCTTTGTCTGGAACATCCTGTCGATCACTATGATCAAAATGTGGATCAGATCAGATCCCACCGAGCCCTTTCCTTTTTCCTTATTTCACGCGCGTTACTGGGGATTTATCGTAATTGCAACCGTAACAATGGTGGTGTTTGCGCTTGGCATTTTCTTTGTTTTGCCTCGCGCGCAGCTCGGATATTTTGGTGGACTGAAACTGGATCAGACACAGCATGTTTCCGGCTTTTCAAAGAAGGTGGAGCTGGGAGATATTGCCAAGATTCAGGAAAACACGGGCGAAGTAATGCGTATCCGTGTAAACGGCGAGCGAATCCCTGCGGGTCATCGCTTTTATTGGCGCGGCGTGGCTTTCAATAGGTATGACGGCAAGTCCTGGGGTGTCTCCAGACATGGATCCGACTTTGTGTTTCAAGATTCTTTGAGTACTTTTGTTGTATCTCCAGAGGGCAATAATCCTGCTTCTCTTGTGAAACAAGAAGTCTACTTGACTCCGATTGATTCGGGCGTAATTTTTGGCCAGTATCGAGTCGCAAGAGTCGACGGCAATTTCTTTGCAGTGAGCCGGGATGTAAATGGAACATTGACCGGTATGGGGAGACCGGAACATTACGTTGTTTACAGTCAAATCAATGTCTATTCTCCGGAACAGTTGAGATCACGGCAGGTTGATTCTACAGAAAGTATCCGCCATTTCGTAAGACTGCCATCACGAAATCCGGAGATTGAGACACTGGCTCAACAAATCACAGGTAGTGCCACCAATCAGTACGATCGCGCTGCGCTGGTTCAGGCCTATCTTGAGAAGAATTACCAGTACACGACAACCGATTTGCCGCGATCAGCAACGGATCCGGTTTCCGAGTTTCTTTTCAAAAAGAAAATGGGCCATTGTGAATACTTTGCTACCGCGATGGTTCTTTTGTTAAGACACATTAGAATACCATCCCGACTGGTGAATGGATTTTTGGAAGGTGAGTACAATGAAATCGGAGAATTTTATACCATTCGTCAGAGTGATGCCCATTCCTGGGTAGAAGTTTATTTTGGAAACGGTCTCTGGGTTCAGTTTGATCCTTCTCCTCGTACTGTGGCAGGTCCCGGAGGAAGCCGTTCGATCTGGGAAATCATCAACCCGCGAAAGATTTTCGATTCGATCAGTTTCTTCTGGGACAGATATATCCTGATTTTCTCTGCGCAGGATCAGATCAACGTGCTTACGTCTGTACGTGAACGATACAGGAAACTGAATGAGACTCTGCGGGAAAAATCCAGCAATGCAACAAGTCCCCATGCCTGGTGGCGTATGATGTGGAAGCAGAATCGCCTTCTCCTGGTTCTAATTGGATTGCTGCCGGGCCTCATCTATTACGCGGTTCGCTTTTACAAAGCGCGTAAGCGAAAATTGGAGTTAATCCGGTCACCGATTCTGTTTTATCAGGAGATGCTGGCGTTGTTGCAACAAAAGGGGTTCGTCAAGCCGGTGGCTGCCACTCCTTTCGAATTTGCCGAGCAAGTGACGCAGGTCTTGCCGGCTCCTTCGAATGAGGATGTTGCGTCTTTGACGGATCTGTTTTACAAGGCACGATTCGGTAACTACTCCCTCACTCCCGATGATCAAGCATTTGTCGAAACTGCGCTTTCGCGTCTCCAAAACAATAAATGATGGAAGAGATCAGGCATCGATTCCCCCTCCTTATGAAGGAGGGGGGTTAGGGGGAGGTTGGAATGCATGCCAACCCCCTCTTAGTCTCCCCCTTCATAAGGGGGAGAATCCTGGCGTTGATCCTTCTAATGTTTCTTGCTTCGAGCGCGTTTTCTAACGATTCGTTGCGAATCATCGCAATTCTCGAAAATGAGCGGATGTTGGAAGCAGAGCCGGACATCAAACTTGCCGATTATTTTCGTTTTCCATCAGAACAGATTCGCATTAGAGCATTGCTGGCCGCAGCGCGAATCGGCAATCAAGCGATTCTGCCATTTTTGGAACCGTTGTTGGAAGACAAGAATGCTAACGTGAGAAAATACGTTGCGTTTGCGATTGGACAGATTCGGTCCAAGAACGGCTTATTGTTTGCAGCGCGTCTATTGAAAGATGAGGATGCGGAAGTTCGAAGGCTTGCGATTGAGGCGATCGGCCGGATCGGAGGATTGGATACGACAGTTTTGGTGGTCCCATTCCTTCGCGACAAAAATGCGTTTCTCCGTGAACAATCGGCGCTTGCTCTTGCTTTGATCAAAGACAAAGGCACCGTGGATGTTCTGATCGAATTGGCCAATGAAGAGGATCCGGCGCAATGGAGTTACGTGTACGCTCTGTATCGTTTGGCAGACGAACGTTCCCTTGCCGTTTTGCACAAGGTTCTTGCAAATCCGTTACCCAGTCCGTCTACAGAAGATCCTTCCGCGTTGTTGTTTGCTTTAAAAGCATTGTGGTCTATGAAAAAACCGCTGACAGAGGAAGAAGTTGAACGTCTGCTTCAACATAAAGATGCGCGAGTTCAACAAAATACACTGGATGTAATCGGCGCTTCTAATGATAAAACTGCGTGTGTGGCTATTCAAAAACACTACAGCACAATGAACCATCTGACCAGAATGAAAGCTCTGGAAGCAATGGGCCTATTGGGATGTGTAATTGACGAACGTCCGGCTACTGCGGGTTTGCTCGGTGGCTGGATTATGGCTCAAGCAAAGACACAAAAAGAGAATGCGCTGTCGTTGTTGCAGGAAGGAGCCAAACACGAATCCTGGACGGTGCGCTGGAGGACCGCACAGGCGCTTGTTGAACTGCCCGCCGGTTCGGCAATTCCTATGTTGAAAGTTCTGAGTCAGGATTCCGATTCCGCTGTCAGGCTGGCTGCGTTCGATTCTTTAACGAAATACTTGCCTGATACTGCTGAGGTTTTCCTGCCGTTGCTCGGTCATAAGGATTTTGCGTTACGGGCCACAGCGGTCGATGCGCTGGGCAAAACAAAAGAACGCAGGTTTTTCGCTGCATTGATCAAAACTTATGATGCTTCCAGTGATCCTTCTGAAGTGGAAGGCCGAGTGGCGCTTCTCGATGTTCTGGCTGACTTCAATACATCTGAAGCTATGCCGATTTTTGAGCGGGCGCTGCTGGATCCCGAATACACAATTCGCCGCCATGCGATCGATGGAATCAAAAAACTTGTCGGAACACAATACCACTGGAAGGGCGATCCGAAGGATCCGGAAGATTTTCTTTATCAGCAAGGAAAAGTGCCGGCAAAAAAAATGAATGAATATTCACCGGACTTCGGCCGGCCGCAAGATTCCATTGAGATCACGATGAAACTGGAGAAAGGGGATGTCGTGATCCGTTTGTCAGGTTGCGATGCGCCGTTGCACGCCGAGAATATCAGGAAACTAGCTGACGGCGGTTTTTACAATGGACTTCGCATTCATCGCGTCGTGCCGAATTTCGTGATACAGGGCGGCGACCCGCGGGGAGATGGCTGGGGCGGAGCAGGAAAGGTGATCCATGATCAGGTGAATCTTCTGATTTACAAACGCGGAACGGTGGGAATGCCCATTGCAGGCAAGGATACAGGCGGATCGCAATTCTTCATAACGCAATCGCGCCAACCCCATCTAGACGGGAACTACACGATTTACGGTGAAGTAATTTCCGGAATGGATGTCGTGGATCGCACGGAAGTCGGCGACAAAATCCTTTCAATTTTTCACCGCCGAGAGCGCTGAGATCGCAGAGAAAAAAAGATTTTGTTTTATCTCCGCGGCCTCTGCGTTCTCTGCGGTGAAATTAGTGCGGGGTTTCTTTGACGAGGTTCACATTCCAGGCCGGAATCACAATGCGCACATCTTTGGTTCCATCCGGTACAGTTTGACACGACAATCGCGATTGCATCGTTAAGCCGCGCGCCTCCTCCAGCTGATCCAGCTCGTCATCGGTTGCTTCATTGCAAGTATCCAATCCTTCTTTGACTATGATGTGGCAGGTCGAACATGCGCAAACACCACCGCAGGAATGCTCAATATCAATTCCCGATGCGAGAGCAGTGCTGAGTATGCTCCCCGGCTGGCCGGTCTCGTGATAAGGAATTCTCTCGGGATCCACCTCAATGGTCACAGCTTCTCCCATCGATGGGTCTTCCGGCTCAAAACGAATTGAGTACTTTGTCTTCGGTAAGACAATGTCACCTGTTTTGATGTAAGGATTACTTCCGCCCATACTATCGTGACTTGGCGGTCTTGGCGTCTTGGCGGTTAAAAACAATATCGGTTCTGGCTGCTAGAATGAAGTCATTGCGGTGAAGGCCTTTGATCTTATGAGTCCACCACGATATCGTGACGCGGCCCCACTCCGTGAGAATTGCCGGATGATGATTCTCTGATTCCGCCAGCGCGCCTACTTGATTCGTAAACGCAAGAGCCTCAGCGAAATCCTTGAAAGAAAAGCTCCGTTCCAGCTGGCGAATTCCATTTCGTTCCACAAGCTTCCAATCAGGGATTTGCGGCTTGTATTCCGCCAGTTCCGCTTCCGTAACCTGGGGAGCATCCCTGCGGCAGGCTTCACATTTTATTCTTGCAAGTTCCACTACTCTTCCTCATCTTCGGACCAATCTTCATCCTCTTCGGATTCTTCTTGCGCGTACAGCTCCTCTTCTGAAGGACCATCAATCGCATCCGTGAGCTCATTCTCCTTTTCTATGCCACCCAGAATCGTGTTGTGTAGTTTTCCATCTTTGAATATGAACGTAACCGGAATCATGTCTACGGTCTGGTACCATTCGCGGTTCGACTCGTCTTTGCTGCTTCGCTCTTTCATATAAACCGGATAGCGGATCCTATATCTCTCAACAACCTTAAATACTTCTCGCCCAAGAGCCGGATCATCCGTGGAGATCCCATAAATATGGACATCAGGACGCTGTTTGTGCAACCGATTCAAATAGGGAATCTCAACCAGGCAAGGTGGACACCAGGTTGCCCAGAAATTGATCACAACAATCGAATGTTTCGAGGGCAGTTCTGCCAGTGATTTCATGCTGATGTCGTCAACAGAATCTTTTTTGCAAGAAGTCAATGAAGCGAGTAGAAAGACAGCGAGTATGGTTATAACCCTGATGCCGTATCTCTGAGACTTGTTTTTCCTTTCCATTTTTTTTCGAGCCAACGCCAGGCGACGTGCGTTTCTGGTCCGATCCAGTTTTCAAAGATAGCATAATCCATGTCACGCAGCGAGGACTGGTTTTTCAAAGCTTCCAGAAGCTCCACAATTAACCTGTCGGCAACCTCCCGGTTTGCGAAAATCAGTTGTTGCTCAACGTATTGAAAAAAAGTTTCAAAAGAATCCGTTTCCTTTCGCTGAACCTGCTCGATAAGAAAAAGCACAATGTCCTCGAGCGAATTTACTTTTTCCAGTCCGGGGAGCCGCGCACGCAGCTCCTCAACGATATTCATGTCACTCGACCAGTTTGCCGTCACGCACGAGAATCTTATTGCTCGCCTGGACCGTCGCATTTGGGAAAAAGAACCACCGGACGAAGCCCCCGCGAACATTGCCGCCGAGCTCCTGATTGTCGCCCAGACTGAGTCGGACGACGCCTGCACCGTATCCGTAGTACGGTAAAATTTCGTTTCCGGACTCGATCACCAGTTTTGGATTGAATCCCAGACCGAACTCGCGAAATCGCAATGCGACATCACCTGCTTCTTTTAAGGCTTTTTCCGCGACATCGCCATTTTCAGAAGCCGTGATCGAGATCACGCGTCCTTGCCGGATCTGGAGGTTTAAGTTTTTTACAGTGACATCCGCAAATCGCACAACCGGGATCACCATGGTTCCGTTGACCGAATCTTCAATGGGGGCGGTTCGGAGGACTCCGGCAGGCAATTCAATTTCCCGGTCGATCAACATGCGCGCTCCTTGCGCGCGTTCGGCAGTCGCATCTCCATTCTGTTTGTTGAACGGTCTTGCGCCTATGGTGAAAGTAAGGTCTGTTCCTTCCGGTGTTGTTACTTTCACTTTACCGGAACGGAGCAGCTCGATCGCGCGGTCCTGAGCCGCGGAAAGTTGTTCGTAAGAAATATTCAGTGCATCCTGATACATCCGGTCCAAATCTTCGCTATGCTCGCCGGATAGACCGTCGGCCATCATGCTTCCGGTTTGCCAGTGAAAATGAATTTGCCTCCGCGTGCCTCCTTTCTTTAACCAGTTCCGCAGCGCTTCCTCTTCAACATCGTAAAGGTCGCTTCCTTTTGCAGCCGGCAACCAGAGATAAACATCCACAACATCGAGTAAGCCCGTAAAAGCTTTGAGATGCGCCTCTCTTTGCATCTTGCGGATCATCGGGTCGACGGGAATTCCCTGCAAACGCTCGGTCCCTCCCACATATTCCATTGCTGCAAGGTCGATTGCTGCAACGGAACGAATTCCTTTGCGCAAAGGAGCCACAAGTTCGGCAAAATATGTTGGATCATAACGGATGAACACTCGCTCGCCCGGTTGAAGATGAAGCGATGCCAGAATCCTTTCCGCCATTTGCTCGTAATTCATTTCCTCTTCCGATAGGGCAGTCACTGCCGGTAAAAGAAATAAAATCAGAAACAGTTTCGCCTTTAAAGTTGTTGCTCCCATAATAGTTTCATCTTTGCTTCAAATTCCGGACCAGCTTCAAATGCGCCTGCTTCCATGAAATGAGGCGGCCCGCCCCCTTTTGCAGAATATCCTTGCAAAAACCCCTGGAAGATCGGACGCAAATCGTAAGCTACTTGAGGATTCTTGAAAAAAACGGCCCGGCGTTCAGGAATACTGACAAGCGCGCCCGCTGCAAATTGCTTCTCTGAGAGTCTTTGCGCAAGAAAACGCACTTCCGCATAGGGACGCTTCCAGATGCAGAGAGTTCTTCGCAATCCATTCCAGTCTTCTGCGTTCTGATAAAGGTGATCCGCTTCTTCCTTCCAGCGTTCCTCTTTCAGATGAGATAGTTCTTTCCGCAATTCCTTCAATTGATCCTGTAGCTTTTGAATCGATTCCGGAAGCAGCTCAACCGAAGTGGTCATGTTCCTGGAGAGAGTTTTTAGAATCTCCAGGTCTACGTGATACTGTTTTGCGACTCGATTGCCGCAAAGGAAGGAAACCTTCAAAGTTTGCGAAAGCTTTTCGGCGCCTGTAATAAAAACGATTCCGACTTCGCCGGAGTTTCTGACATGCGTTCCACTGCAGGGCGAAAGATCGAAGTCTGCGATCTGGACAATGCGCAAAGATTCCTGAAGGTCGGACTGCTTTCGCAACTGGTAATCTGCCGCCTTTTCAGGCTCGACAAAAAAGGATTGAACCGGCTCTGTTCCGAAAATGACGTTGTTTGCCAGAGCTTCCGCTTTCCGGACATCCTCCCGGCTCAGGTTCGGCCGGTTTAACTCAATGCTGCAGTACTCATCCCCCAGATGAAACGAAGATGTCTCCGCTTGAAATAACCGGAAAAAAGCAGCGGATAGAATATGCTGTCCCGTGTGTTGCTGCATATGGTCAAATCTGCGGGACCAATCAATCATTCCCTGCGCACTGATTCCTTCTAATGGAGTAGAAACGATGTGAAGGATGCTGTCATGCTCAAAACGAACGTCCTTGACAGGCTGAAGGTTCAGGATTCCAAGATCATTTGGCTGTCCGCCGGAAGTGGCGTAAAAACAGGTCCGGTCCAGAATCACGGCATGACCATCCTGCACCGGAAATTGGCGCAGAACACTCGCTGAAAACTCCTTCTGGTAGGGATCAATCCAAAATAGCTTTTCCGTCATCACTCAGCACTCATTGCTCAGCACTTTAAACTTTGCTGAGCTACTGCTTTGGCATGCCAGGCATTTCCGTCACTGCGTAGCCGGCCGGGATTTCAAAAACGGAACCGGGGATCTCTTCTTTTTTCACGCTTTGAAGCTCGGTTTTTGAGTCTACCTTCTGTCCCAGCATGGTCATTTGCGTCTCTGTCACAACGGCCATTCCTTCCGGTAATTGGGCAGCATTATCTCCCAAAAACATTTTGACCATTCCTTCCGCGTAAGGCCGGAACGCTTCAAAATCTGAAGAATCGATGTCTTTGGTCAAACATTGTTTGGATGTCAATCCCATTCCGCCTGTCATGGAAATGACATAGTCGGTGCACTTAAAACCGTTCACCGTCCGGGTGTTGCCTGTATTTTGAATGTTCAACTTCGCATCTTTATTCATCTGCTTGAACATCGCTCCCGCAGCATTCATCATATCCAGACTCATCACCATCGCTTGTTTCTTTTCGTTATCGATGGTGTACACTTTCTTCGCAGCAAGGTCGAGTATTTGGTACTGCTTTACGTTGTCATGATCAATTCGTGCTTTGGTCCCTTTGATCTTCATCGTTTGGATTGCATTTGTGCCTGATTGTCCCATAACCGGTCCTGATGCCACTTTCTGAATGATGGTGGTGTCTGCAAAACAAAGAGTGGCCATCCCCAAGAATGCCAAAACTATGAAAAAGTGTTTCATTCTTATTCTCCTGAGTGTTTGTGCGATTCGTAACCTTTTTTTAAATCGTCCAATAGTTCTTTTAACGAAGAATAACGCTGATTTCGATCCTTTTCCAATGTTTTCAAAATGATTTTGTGGATCCAATCCGGAATGTCCGGATTCAGCTTCAACATATCGGGTGGCGGCTGGCTTAAGTGCTTCAAAACAATGGTCCTGGGATCTTCACCGGTGAATGGTTCTTCACCGGTAAACATGAGAAACATCAGGACACCCGTGGCATATTGATCCGACCGGCCATCTAGATCCTTGCCTTGAATTTGCTCTGGCGACATGTATTTCGGAGAACCCATGATCTGGCCGCTTGTGGCATCCACGTTGTCCATCGATCGAGCAATTCCAAAATCAAGAACATGAGGATTCAATGATTTATCAATCAACACGTTTTGCGGTTTTAGATCACGATGAATGATTCCTTGCGTGTGGGCCGCCTGAACGCCTTGCAGGATTTTGACGATTACGGCCAGCATCGATTTGAAGTCAGGCTTTCCTTTCTTCAACCAGTCATCCAGACTGATCCCTTCAATGTATTCCATGGATATGTAGCGATTCCCTTTGTATTTGCCGGTGTCGAAAACCTTTACAACACAAGGATGGGCGATCATTCGTGTGACTTTGATCTCGCGAAGAAATCTTTTTTGAATGACCGGATCTGTGCTGATTTCGGCGCGCAAAACTTTGAGGGCCACGATCTCATCTAGGTCGCGATCGCGCGCTTTGTACACGTGCCCCATTCCACCCAGTCCAATCTCTTTAATGATTTCGTACCTCTGGTTCAGAATCATCCCGGCGACAATATCAGCCACTTCCAGTTCATCCAGGATCATCTCGGCGTCTGCATAACGACGTTTGGGATCTTTATGTAAGCACTTCTGCATGATCTTCAACAGGAAAACAGGAACCGGCAGCGGATAAGTATCCGGAAAAGCCGGCGCTTGCTTAATGTGCTGCAGTTCGACGTCCTGGCCGTTGAAAGGTGCTTTTCCGTAGAGCATTTCGTATAGCACAATTCCCAGCGAATAGAAGTCCGTGCGCAAATCCACTTTCTGTCCCAGAATTTGTTCCGGACTTGAATATTGCTTTGAAATCAAAGTGCTTCCTTTTTCCCATTTCGCATCGATTCCAAAATTGGAAATTTTTATTTGATTGCCTGCAGCGCAGTAAATGTTTTCGGGACAAAGATTCTTATGAACGATTCCCCTTTTGTGAGCGAAAGCAAGACCGAGACAGATTTGGGAGACCAGCTCGCAAACTTCTGAAACTTCAATCGGCCCGTGAGAAAGCCGCTGCCGGAGCGTCGGACCCTCCACATACTCCATGCAAACAAAGTAGTAGTCCTCATCCTTTCCGCTGTCATAGATCGTCAGAATATTGCTGTGGATGAGACCGGAGACAATGCGAGTTTGCTCAAGAATATTGCGCGTGATGTTTTTGTCCTGTTCCGGGAATCGACGGATCAGACAGGGCCTTGCCAGAACTGTATCCATGGCCCTGTATAGTTTCCCGAAGGGATCCTTTCCAAGCTTTTCCATCAGCTCATATCGGGATGCCAGCATTCGTTTCATACCTGTTGGTGTGAACTCAGCGCTCTGAACGCCATCTAATAAATTCGAAGTCTTGATCCGCTGAAGCCGCTTCAACGTATCGCTGAAATCCAGATCGACTGAAATGATTTTTTCGTATATCTCGCGTGCCTTGGAGTATTGCGCCGCCTTTTCATACGCAAAGGCCAGACCGTAATAAGTTTCAATATTTTTTTTAGATAAAGGTTGGTCCCGAATCGCTTCCTTGAATTTCTGCTGGGCCACCGAATACATCTCCATTTGTGTGAAGAGTTGTCCCAGCAGAATGCAGGCTTCCGAATAGTCATCGTCTTCGGGATGAATCTGCTGAAGAATCGAAATCGCGGGCTGAATATTTTTTCTTTCTATTAAGAGTTTTGCGGCACGAATGCTGCCACCCGAGCGGATCAGACACTGGATCGCCTGATCCACCATATCCGCCTCTTCATAATAATGAGCCGCTTGTTCGAAGTTCTTTGATTTTTCGAATAATTGAGCTGCCTTTTTGAAATCCTGTTGTTTTAAATTAAGTTCGGCCGCTTTCGGATAATCCTCGAGCATTTCATAGTAGTAGGCAGCACGTTGATAATCCTCGGCCCGTTCAAATGCTTCGGCGGCTCGCGGCTTGCGGTCGATCTGCAAGTAAAGTTCGCCGGCTTGCAGGAAATCGTGTTTTTGAAAACAGATATCCGCCAGTAGTTCTTTGTTCGTGAGACGGTCTTCCAGACGGGACAGCAGCTGGTATGCTGACTCATAATCATGAATCCGGTAGTAAAGCTCCGCTGCTTTTTCCCATTGATTCGCCAGGGAATAACACTCAGCCGCCTTCGTGTAGTTTTCGTTTAGCTCGAAAGCCTCAGCCGCTTTTTCGTACTTCTTGTACCGAAGGTAGAGAGTGCCCGCCGCATGACCCACTCTCTGCATCCTCGTGCGGTGACTCTGAATGAAGCCCTTCTCCTCTCTTTCTGCATAGAGTTGTTTAAATCGCCGGAAGTAAACATCGGCGGCGCGCTCATATTTTTGCGCCTGCACAAAAAGATGGGCCGCGCGGTCGAGCAGATCAGCTTTTTCCGCCAGAAAGGCCGCACGGGGGATGTCCCCCGCTTTCTCAGCCATTTCGGATGCCCGCAAAACATCGCCATTTTTTTCAAACATCGCTGATGCTGTGCGGTAATCCTTCAACCGGCTGCTGTAAATTTCGGCAGCATCGGAAATTTTTCCGGCTTGAACGTAGTACTTGGCCGCTTCTTTCCACTCCCCGCTTTTTTCAAGCATGCGCGCCGCGAGAGAGTAGTGTCCGCCCTTTAAGTACATCTCCATGGCGCCCTTTTCATCCCCGGCGAGATAAAAAAAATCACCCGCCTTAGAGAAGTCCTTTTGACGCCTCGCCTTTCGTGCTTCCTTCAAGTAATCGGACATGTGCTACTCAGCTTGGTAGGGATAGAAATCGCGTCCGGGCGTAAACCACATGCATGCCCTTCATTTTAACATGTCAACGGAACGCAGGCTTCCAGCCTGCCAACGGAGCGAAGGCTTCCAGCCTGCATCACACGCCGCGGGCATCTTGCCCGCAGGTGCCGATTTTCATGAAAATTTTCCTTCCACCTTCTATTGGCATTACAGTATTGTGTTTGTTTACTTCAGGATGAATTATAATTTAGATGTAAGATATGTTAACAACCCGCATTAAGATGACTTATCACGACTACGCAATGCTGCCGGACGATCAGCGCTATGAGCTCATCGATGGAGAATTGCTGATGACACCAGCCCCTACAACGCCGCATCAAAGAGCATCTGGCAACTTATTTTCTTTGCTTCGCGAATACATCACTAAAAGTGATCTTGGTGAAGTCTTTTTCGCCCCGCTTGATGTATTACTGTCCGATCATGATGTCGTTCAGCCGGATCTTCTTTTTATTTCGAAAGAGCGAATGAACATTATTGGCGAAAAGAACATCCAAGGCCCGCCCGACCTGGCAGTGGAGGTTGTTTCCCCCACCCACAGGGAAAGAGATTATTTTGTTAAGAAAGATTTGTACGCTCGCTACGGTGTTCGAGAGTACTGGCTGCTCGATCTGCAAAAAAGGTGCATAGAAGTTTTCAAACTTGCTGAAAGCAAATACGAGCTGGTTGGCATCTTTTCGGAATCAGACACGCTATCGACTCCATTGCTGCCCAATCTGAATTTAACGGTGTCTGCTGTATTCCGCGGTCTTTAGTTAGAATCCGTACTCTTTCCAGCGTTTGGTGACGAGGTCTTTGATTTCGGGACTCATCATAATCTCTTCAGGCCAGGGGCGCGTGAATCCTTCCTCTTTCCATTTGCGCGTTGCGTCAACGCCCATGTGGGAGCCGTAGCCCATCAAACGTGAGGAATGATCCAGTACATCGATTGGTCCCATCACGAATTCAATGTCTCGTTCGGGATCGATGTGATTCAGCGCTTTCCATGTGACTTCGCGGACGTTCTGCACATCCACATCGTCATCCACCACCACAATCACTTTTGTGAACATCGCCTGGCCGAGTCCCCAGATTCCATGCATGATTTTGCGCGCGTGTCCTGCGTAGCGTTTTTTGATGCTTACAAACATCAAGTTGTGAAAAATTCCTTCAAAGGGCATGTGCATGTCTACAATTTCCGGAAACTGTTTCTGGATCACAGGCAAAAACAAACGCTCGACGGCCTGGCCCATGTAGTCATCTTCTTGCGGAGGCGGCCCTACAATGATGGTTTGATAGATGGGATTATTTCGATGAGTGATGCACGTCAAATGGAATGCGGGATACAAATCTTCGAGCGAGTAGTAGCCGGTATGATCGCCAAAAGGGCCTTCTACTCTTAGATCTTCAGCCGGGTCTACGTAGCCTTCCAGCACGATTTCAGCATGCGCGGGCACCTGCAGATCCACCGTTTCGCATTGGACCAGCTCTACCGCTTTTTCGCGAAGCAATCCGGCGAAAAGCATCTCGTAAATATTGTCCGGAAGCGGAGCAATCGCGCTGAATGTAAGAACGGGATCGCATCCGATCGCGATCGCAACTTCCATCCGTTTTTTTTCAGCCAGATATTCTTGATGGTGCGCCGCCCCGTGTTTGTGCAACTGCCAGTGCATTAAGAGCGTGCGATCGTCCACTACCTGCAAACGGTAGCAGCCACAATTGTGTTTGCCGGTTCGCTGGTTCACCGTAAAAACGAGTGGCAAAGTGATGTAGCGGCCGCCATCTTTGGGCCAGCATTTTAGAATCGGCAGAAACTTCACCGAGGGATTGTCGTTTAAAATGACCTCCTTGCAGGAACCAGACTTGACGATCTTCGGAGCCATCTGCGCGATTTCAGTCAAGCGCGGGATGAGCTTGAGCTTATCCATCACGCTCTCCGGTTTTTCCAGCAGCTCGAAATACTTTTCAAAGAAAGTCTCGTACGAGCTCAATCCCAGTGCAGCAAGCATTCTTGCTTTACTGCCCAGCGCATTGATGAGCACCGGAATATTGTAGCCCTTGGGATTTTCAAAGAGCAGGGCAGGGCCATTCTGCTTGGAAACACGATCGGTGATTTCCGCGATTTCAAGCTCCACATCCACCGGAGCTTGAATGCGCTTCAACTCCCCCATTTCTTCGAGCGTTTCGATAAATTGCCGGAGATCGCGATAAGGCATAGGTAGACTATTATAAGCGAAGTAGCGCGGGCGTCCCGCCTGCGTCAAAGTAGCGCGGGCGTCCCGCCTGCGAAGAGCTTGGGCTAGCTGTTTTGAATCCTCCGCAGCTTTCCTACCGCATGCGTTGCGGCTTGTGCGACTTTGATCTCTTTTGCTTTTAGATACGGTTCGATGTAAGGAATCGCCGAAGGCTGTTGCATATTCCCCAGAAGGTCAATCAATAAAACTCTGAAATCGTTGTCAGCCCCTTTCAGGTATGCAGCAACCGCAGGTACAGCGCGCGACCCCAGCTCAACGAGATAAGTCTCGGCCTGGGTCTGGTAATCGCGTTCCTTTAGGTTCAACACAAGGGTGTCGATGTAAGCAGATTCACCAAGCGTAAACAGACTGAAACTGATGGCCATTTTAACGAACCGGCTTTTTTCGCGCTGGAATTCCAGCTGGAGTCTCTGAACATGATTGCTGAGACTCATCCTTCCAATCGCTTCTATGGCCGAAATTCGCAGAGCTTTGTCATCCGAATCGACGTATTTCACCATCAGTTGTTCGTAAGCAGGATCTGCAATCCGGCTGATCGCCTGCAAAGCGGCGCGCCTGTAGTCATCATCATCGGAATATTCGAAAAGCTTTCCCAATTCCGGTAAGGCCTCGTGATAGCGGAGTTGTCCAAGAACCCGCGCAGTATCGATCACAACATCATCTTCAGAATGTTTAAGTAGAGGAACCAGATGAGGTCCGGCTGCCGGATCTCCGATGTAACCAAGAGAGCGCACCGTGGTGCGGGTCATTTTGGTGTTCGGAGACTTCAGGTAAAATGCGAGTCTTGGAACAGCCGATCGCGCGCGAAGCATTCCGAGTGTGGCTGCTGCTTCGATGCGGTTTTCCGATTCCTTTTGATCCAGAACGAATAGAATCGACTCGACTGCTTCCGGATCCACTTTCATCCAAGGTTCAACAAGCTTCACTTCCGGTGGATCGAACAACGAAGAGACGCTGGTCCATATTTTTTGCAAGGATCCATGTTCGTGACTCGGAATGTACACTTCAGTCAAAAGGTTCATCGCTTTTTCCTGCGCTTCTCCTTTTGTGTTTCGAACGGCGCGACTCAAGTATGAGACTTGTTGTGGATGATGGATTTTTCCCAGCGCTTCCACGACAGCCATCTGAACCTTTGGTTCCTTATCAAGAGTGGCCTGATCCAGGGCTTCCAAACCCAGTTTTTCGCCGCGATCCCCCACTTCCTTTGCAGCTTCTTCCCGCACTTTGGGGTCCTGTGCTTTTAAGTTTTGGATCAGCTCATCTGTCGAGAGCTTTTCTGCGGCAAAAGACGGAACGGCAAAAACAAAAGACAATACGACAATTATTAATGTAGCTAACCTCATCTCATCCTGCTCCAGTGTAAATTTGCGTTTATTTTAGCATGTTTCATCCACGCTGGTTGCCACATCTCCGGATTGACAATTGTGACAAAAAGTAGCAGAAGGTTGAGAGCAATCGCTCCCAGCGCCTCAACGATGGTTTTCAGATTCGCGCGCTAAATCACATGTTAAGAATGATTTAGAGTGAGTTCCTGTCATGAGGTACGATCTTTGCATCTTGACGCGAAATCAGTCAGTTTATGGGGGGGGTGGATTTGCTAGCACCAAAGAAACATCATCGCGGCTACACCATTCCTGAAATCCTCGTAGTCGTAGGAATCATCGCACTCCTTGTTCTGATTGCGATTCCTCAATTGTTGAAACTCTTGCACGCATATGAGGTTCAATCTGCAGCATCGGGATTTGCCGTACATCTGCGTTTTGCTCGCAACGCAGCCGTAAAGCAAAAGCTAAGATATCGGATCTTGATCGCTGAATCCCCGGACAACGCTTATCGTTTGGAGCGGGAAACGAATTACGGCAGTGGTGACTATGCACTCGTCCCCGGACTTGGCGCTGATCAGAAACTGGTTGGTGGTGCGCGGTACATTGCCCTTCCATCCGGTATCACGATTGAACCGGCGAGCACTGACGGACCGATCGTATTTAACTTTCGAGGCGCAAATGACGGTGCCACGACATACAACATCCTTATGGAAACAACGGATGTTCGCTATACCATCACTGTTACCCCATCCGGTGGTATCAGCACGTTAAGGACAGTACTTTGAGGTTTGTTATGAAAAATGATGGTTTTACTCTTGTCGAGATTTTGATATCGATGGCCATACTCGCAATTGCAATTATTGGAATTATCGCTGCGTTTCCGCAAGCTCTTAAACAGGTCGCACAGTCGGAGCATATTTCTACGATCAACCATCTGGGACAGGCGAAACTGGATGAGTTGCGAGGTCTGCCCTGGAACGATAATGATTTGCTCGACGGAACTCATCCATCCACCGGTTTGGGTGATCCTGCGGCCATTGAAACGGCCGATAACTATACAATCATCCCGGGTAGCTATTCGCGTGGATGGAGGGTTACGGACATTGATAGTGGACTAAGAAAACAGGTTAAGGTAACGGTTGGATACCTGATTTACGACGATGCGGGCAATCTTATGAGCGCGCCAACAAAAATGTATGGCCCACAAGCCATCCATATGAGAACCGCCGACTTCACAATGATTCTGACTCGTCCATAAGCCATGAGGATAGCAATGCGGAAAACAAATTTGAAGTATTCCAATCGAGGATTCACACTCATAGAAGTGCTCGTGGCCACTGTCGTTCTTTTGCTGGTGTTGTTAGCCGTTTATGAACTCTTTGATCAGGGACGCTGGTTGTACGTGGGTACGGAGAATCAAGCTGCCAACCTGCAAAATGTTCGGATCGTATCGGAGAATCTGGAACGGGATCTGCGGATGGCAGGCGGAGGAGTGCCGCTCTCGGTAAGCACCGACACAAAATTTTGGACGCCGATGATTTTTACGGCGGATAAAAGTGAAATTTTTTTCCACGCTGACATAGACAGCCGTACCACTCTGTTTACGGCAGATGCGGCAGCTAACAGCGTTACGGTGGAAGATGCCGCACTTGTGTGTCCCGAGGCCGCCTGGCCGCTTGTTTTCTATGACTCGGACGCCAGGAAATGGCAGTCTGTTCAGTGCAATTCGTTTGCCGGAAGCACGATTAATTTCAGCCCGGCTGCTGCCATCTCTTTTCCAGCTGCTTCCTCAACGGTTTATTCGCCGGAGACCGTGTTTTACCGGCTGACCAATGACTCCGACGCAGATGGAGTTTGCGATGATGTGAATGGCGACGGTATTTTGTGTACTGCGCCTCCGGACCCCGACGGAACGGATTTTGGCGGACGCGACTTTCCGTTCTGTTCCATCGAAAGAGCCGTGGTCTTTGGCAACGATCCGACCACTGATCGTGATGACACAGCCGCCACGTTTGAAACGCTGGCAAGCAACATCTGCGTTTTTCAACTTGCCTATTTCCAGACAGATGGGACACCAGTAAATGGCGGCACATTTCCCGTAACCGGCGGATTCCTGCAGGGAATTCATCGAGTGACGTCAACGATCACTTCAAAGTCCAGATCGAGCCAGGGGCCGGGAAAATATCAGGAGATCACTTTAACGTCTGATATTCTTGTCCGGAGCGCCAAATACTAACGAATTAGAAGGAGACATGTCATGCGACAAATTGCGAATTTGAGTAAGCGAGTTTTCAAGAGACTCACTAAAATGGAGCAGGGGGTTGCTCTTATCGTAAGTTTGGTAATTGTGCTGGCTCTCGTGTTGCTCGGATTGTCTCTTCTAATGATGAGCTCAACGGATCAACTGGTTTCTGTCAACGAACAGGATGCGACGCGCGCACTGGGTTATGCAGAAACGGGATTAGACGCCGTCAACCGCCTGGTGAAACATTTTGCTGCGGCTTCTCCGGCTCCTGCGAGCTTGACCGAGCTTCTGGCTGGGGTCGACAAAGTCTCGAATAACGCCGATGATCATTATCCCAACCTCGGTGTTTATGCTTCTATTGGAATTACGGCCACGTTTCGAACGCTTGACACGACAAAAGGTATAACTGACTTCACGACTGGTAATGAGCAAACATTAGCCGGTATTGGAACGGTCGATGGTGTCAGTTACGAGGTCTTTCGAATTGGCGAAGACACGGACAACGATGGCAATTGGGATGGACCACGTGGTCATATCTTCGTAAGACTGGATGACAACTACGATTCAGACGCTGATCCCGAGATAGATACCGATTTTCGCATGCAGGTCGGTGTAATTGCAGACTATCCGATCTATGTCAATAGTGGAGGTGTTATGCAGGCCTCTAACATCAATCAGCGCGGTACTGCTCGCCGCCGCCTTTTTGGAAGATTTGAACCGGCGGGACGCACTGCAATCCGCACGGACGGTGATCTCACAATCGCCGGCGACTTGGAGGTTTGTGGAGCTTGTGGTGGAGTTCATGCAAATGAGAACCTGATCGTTGGTGATGATCCTGGTGATGCGTTATCAGTCTGCCAACAAGCTTCAGGAACAATGAGTGCTGAGGTTGTGATAGGAGGTACAGATGTTCGCGGCGGCGTGATGACACAGGGAGAGGTCTTTATCCCCGTTATTAACCCGTATGACAATCGGTACGTGCCAACTCCCGATACATTCAACGTAGCAGATGAGAATACTTATCAAGATTATCTGGAATGTCCAGGGCCGGATGTGAACGATGCAAACTATCTAGCGTTGGATCCAGGCGCTTCGAAGTACTTCGCCCTTGTGCTAAGGAAAGTCAGCGGCTCGAGTTTTATGGATGTGTACAAAGCCTACTGGGATACGACAAATAATCATTGGGTGTGGAGGTTGGTTGACAGCAGTGATGATAGTACTGGCCTTGATTTGGAACTCGATAATTGCGGTCGGGTCGTTTCCGGGACTGTGCGAGGCTATGTTCTCGATGCTGATCCCGCTCCGGCCGCTGGTGATCCTTACTGGGGGGCTGGCGGTCGACCTAACTGGGTGGGGGTTGGCGTAGATGACGCTGGAACAAATGAGTTTTACGATATGAAACCCGAAAATGGAAACCCAGGCAACTATGATCTGCGCAATCCTGCCTGCGATGCCGACGAAACTTTGACGACAGTAGATTGGAACGATTATGCTAGGACCAACTGGGACCGCATCAAAGATAACACGGATCCATTTAACGGAGATACGGATCTTGATCCACCTGCCGTTCTAACGGATTGTTCTGTAGGAACAGAAGACTATTGTACGCCGACACTCGCTGCAACCGATCCGATCTTGCCCGGAACAGTCGGAAATAGTGGTGCATTACCAGAACCAAACAATCCTACAACAGATGGCAATCGCGATTTCATCTATCAAGACGCATTGGAAGAAGGCAGGAACACTATTACCAAGAAAGGCGGCCAGGAGATCTATTCTCCACTTTGGGGTTCGGTCATTTTTTATTACGGCAATCTGGACCTCAATGGTGGCAGCGAAATCAAGTACGTAAATACTACTCCGGCTCAGGCTACAGCTGATTTAACAACCATTGAGGATCGTTGGCGAACTACCTCCATCGTTTTCGGGAGTATCGACTTTTCAGGCAACCCGATCTATGGTCCCGCCAGCCCAGATTTTCAGGTCTTGTATGTTGCGGGACGAGATATTGAAATGAGCGGCACGGTTGGCGGTGGGCATGGGAATCAGGATCAGTGTCCCGACATGAGTCCAGGATCTGATTGCTTGGCGGTGCCCGGGAATGCCGCGGGCTATGAAGGTCTGATCATGGCTCATGAAGAAATCAATTACGTCGGTAATGTAACCGTGGATGGTTTGATCATAGCGGAAGACGCAGCAGAATGTGCTGACGTGCAGCAGGATGGATCCGTTGTGACGGGCAGCGTGCAGGTTCATTACGATTGCAATAATCCGGCCGATCCCTGGGGCAATCGTTCCGTTCAGCTCACGGCCTGGGAAGAAGTCCAGCAGTAATCGGTTTTATCTGTCGACTTTGCGCAATTCATCGAGCGCTCGTTGATCGCCCGACCGCACTAATTTGCGAATCGGCAGAAATCGTTTATCCCACTTCTCGGCTTCTAGAAGAATTCTCGTTGCTTCGCCGGGCCGTCTGAGGTTCAGGTAGGAATAGCACATCATTGCAACAAGCTGATGTGATTCGCGGCGGCTGGGATAAATCTGAACAAAATAGGAGAGCGCCTCCTCATACTTCCCTTTGCGATACCGGATCATACCCAATCCTGTCTTTGCATCTATGAAATCCGGATCAATTCTTTGCGCGTTGCGAAAACTATTTTCAGCGGCATCCATCCGTCCTAATTCCAACAATGTGAATCCGAGTCCGGTGTGCACCAGAGGTATGTAAGGATTCATGGATCGGGCCGTCAAATATTCCTGTAGAGCGGCATCGTACTGTCGAAGTTGAAATAGAACGAAGGCAAGATTCAGGTGGGGCCGGTACTTTTGTGGCGATTTCTGAACGGCGTCTGCCCATAGGCTGATCCTCTTTTCCCACACCAGATTTCTTTTCCATGTGGCTGCAACGTAGAACAGCAACAGGCAACAGAGGGCAAGAGGAACCAGACGGTTACTGGGCGTTCCAACGTGAATCAAATAGGCCACGCACGCGCAAAATCCAAGCATGCTGAGGTAGGTTCGGTGTTCAGCCATGAAATCATTGAGGGGTACAAAGGACGTGGAAGCCAGGTTCAGGAAGAACCAGATCCCCCAGAAGAAAAGCCACCGGTGATTTTTTTTTGCCTTCCAGAACACGAACAAGAGAAACAAAACAGCCAGCAATGAAAGAAGAAACTTCCAGTGAATCAGGTTCAGCGGCTCAACATAGTGGTCCACGTTCAACGGGATCGGAAAAATCGCGAGGTAGAGGTATCGCAGCCACACGTACATTTCTGTTGCGATGTAAACGGGAACAGGATGAGGGCTACCGTGCGAGACTACCCATTCAAAATAAACGCGAAAGATCACACCGCACGCGATCAACAAGAGCGTAAGGCCATGAAGAATTGCGTGTTTTCTTACGGACTCCTTTCCGAAGAGCGCGTAGTTATACAAGAGCGCGGCGGCCGGAATCACCGCGGCTTCTTCTTTCGAAAACAAACCGAGCAGAAGAAACAAAACAAATCCAGCGACTCTAAACCACCCTCCGTTCCTCAAATAGGCATCGAAACACAGCAACGCAGCCAGATAAAACACGGAGCAAAGCAAAACAGGGCGGCTTGCAATGTAAGAAACAGATTCTGTGTTGAGCGGATGAACCGCAAATAGTGCGGCGGAGAAAAAACAGAGCAGGAGGCTCGGACTGAAGCGGCGCAGGAACCAGTAGAAGAGTCCGGTTGAAATGAGATGAAGTAAAAAGCTGAAAACGTGATACGAAAATGGATCTTTCTGGCTGATCTGGAAATTAATGGCATAAGTCAACAGAGTCAACGGACGAAACGGCTCGAATCGAAGCACGTTTCTCCATAGGGAGATATCTCTCAGAGCAAAGTTGAACCGGATCAAACGGTCATCATCGAACTGAAACTCGCCATGAAAGGAATTGTAGTAAGCGAGAAAGGAGAGAAGGCCAATCAAGAGCAATGCGAAAATGTCTTTTCGGCCGGCTGGTAGTGGCAGAGCATTGTCCATATATCTGGCAAAAGCTTGTTGGCTGCAAAACCTTATACATCATTTAATACTTGTTGATAAAAGACAATGCTCTGCTATCACAGGATGCAGAGCATTTGCGAGCAAGAAGTAATGTTCGTGCTGGAACAGGTATTGTGAGAAAACAAGTTCCTTCAAAAACAATGGCAAATGCTCTGCCACTACAAGCTGTAAACTACAGTACAATAGCGGCATGAAACTGCAAGCATTTTTGCGTGACTTGCTTTTGCGAGCCGGAAACCGTTTGCAAAAACAGTACGGCCGTGTGAAGAGCATTCACTACAAAGCGGGAGCGGTTACAAATCTGGTGACCAATGTGGATCGCGATGTGGAAAACTTTGTCAAGGCGCAGATCCGGAAAAGCTATCCGCATGACAGCATTCTTGCTGAGGAGTCTCCGGTAGAGAATCGCAATTCTTCGCGAAAGTGGATCATTGACCCGCTGGATGGAACAACCAATTTTGCTCACGGGTTGTCGTTGTTTTCCATTTCCATCGGCGTGGAACTGGAAGGACAGGTTGTTGCCGGAGGAGTGTATGATCCGATTCAAGAGGAGCTCTTCTTTGCAGTCAAAGGCAAAGGAGCAACTCTGAATCGAAAAAGGATTCAAGTGTCAGGCGCAAATAAATTGGAACAGTCTCTTCTGGTTACCGGTTTCCCTTACGATATCCATGAGCATCCGGAAAACTCATTGCCTTATTTCAACGCGCTGATTCAACGCGCGCAGGGTGTGAGACGATTGGGCTCCGCGGCCCTGGATCTCTGTTATCTGGCGATGTCTCGCTTCGATGGATTTTTCGAGGTGTTCTTGAATCCATGGGACACGGCCGCAGGGAGTCTGATCTTGCGCGAGGCCGGTGGCGTGATTACTGATTTTAAAGGAGCGCCGTATTCGATTTATCAACGTGAACTGGCGGCCAGCAATGGTTTGATTCACGCGGATATGATTGAAGTATTGCAAAAGGTCAAGAGGAATGGATATCGGATCAGTCAAGCTCGCTAGTTTTTTTCTGATCCTGAGCTCAGTCCTTTTTGCTCAGGATACAATCCGCCGTAATTTTTCCTGGACACTGGAAGGGCAAAACGATCCTATTTTGCAGGTGAAAAATGAATCGGACAAAGCGGTGACTGTCGAAATCCGTTTAGTATTTCAGGATGACATCTATCGCTATCCAGTGGATCTGGAAATTCCATCCGGAGAGAATGGTTTTCTGCGAATTCGTGAGGCCCTGGAACGGCTGGGCCGCCGATATAACGATCTGCTTCAAATGAGTGCAGGCACTTTGCAAATTCAGTTTGCCGGAGACAAGGAGCAGGTGGAAGCTTCGATCGTGAACCTCAACCCCAAAATGGGCGTCACGGGTGCCAAGTCGGGCGGCGGTCAAGCGGCGCCTGTCATTCAGTCGATTGAACCGGAGTCCGGATCTCCTTCGGGAGGAACAGTGGTAACGATTGCCGGCGAGAATTTTACCGAATCAACAACTGTAAAATTCGGCGGAATTTCAGCGATGCGGAATCTGCAATCCAGCGATGTTCTGATCGCAATAGCGCCGCCCCACAGCTCCGGGCCGGTGGATGTGGAAGTCAGCAACGGCAAGAACCGCGCCGGCCTTCGCAAAGCGTTTACGTATGCGTCTGAAAATCCAGTGATTGCTCGAGTCGATCCTGACAACGGACCTGTGACCGGCGCAACGATCAGCATACGGGGCAGAAATTTTCAGCAGGGCGCGAAGGTCCTGTGGGACCGCAAGCCCCTTCCGTCAAGATTCATCAATGCCCAGGAACTCTCAGCAACCGCTCCCGCGCACCCCAGAGGTTCTATTACTGTAGAAGTAATGAATCCTGATGGGACACGGTTCGAGCTTGAAGACGCGTTTCGATACGCAGGCGCGCCACGTGTGATCTCGGTTCAGCCCCGAATGGGGAGTCCGGAGGGTGGTTATCAGGTTACCGTGACCGGGGATAATTTCGATCCGGGTTGCTCCGTGCTTTTTGGCGGCTCTTACGGTGAAACAACTTTCGTGAATCCACGCGTGCTTGCAGCCGTCGTTCCGAACGGTGATAGCGGTCCGGTGGATATCTCGGTTACAACGGAAGAAGGGGAGTCGGACACGTTGCAGAATGCCTTTCTGTACAACAATCCTCCCACGATCCTATCAATAACCGCGGATCCTAATCCGATCATACGAAATACAACAACTACTATTAGAGTAGAAGCTGATGACCCGGAAGCCGGGGCGTTGGATTATGAATACCGCGTGGCGCAAGGACCGGGAAGCGTAACGGGCCAGGGGAGGACCGCCGTCTACAACTCTCCCAATATCACCGGAATAGCAGTAATTCAGGTGACAGTATATGATCAGCATCGCGCGAAGGCGCAACAAAATCTGGAAATCCATGTGGAGTAATTATGGAAGAAGCACCCATCTTAAAAGTAAATTTCGGCAGATATCTTAAACCGTGCGATGCGCCCTGCTCATTCTGTGGCGTAGACATTCCAGGGAAGGCCGGGTTTCTTCTGAAGATTCAGAATCTAACCGCGAACACGTTGAATGAAATCCATCTCTGCACAAAGTGCATGGAACACAGCCGCCAGTATGAAGCCGAAGTGGACTCGTCCATGAACAATCCTCAGCTCTCCATAAAATTAGGTTTTTAAACAAAGTAGCGCGGGCCTCTGGCCGGCGAATCGCGGACGAGACGTCCGGGCTACTTTGTTAAGATGCTTTTTTTATCCAACCTTGCAACAATTTTTTCATTTGCTTTGCGCTGTGTAGAATATTTTCGTGATTCGATTCCAGGAAAGTGTTCAGGAGTTGCGGGGAAGTGTTTGCAAGCCGGGTCATTGAATGAAAACCGGGTCCGCGGAATTCATCAGGCACCTTGGTACCCATCTTTATCAACAACCCTGCGAGGAACGCGGGAAAATGACTGGTCACGGAAACGGATTGATCATGTCTCTTCGGATCCACAGTTACTGGACGCGCCTTGAGATCGCGCACAAGCTCTTGAACAATTCTTAAATCATTTCGAGAGGTGTTTTTGGCCGGGCACAAAAAGAACGGAGCATTTTCGAACAGACCGGCGCGCCAACCTTTTTCTCCTTCAAACTCGTTTCCCGCCATAGGATGACCGCCAACGAATCGCAGTTTGCGGCGGTCAGCAAGCCGCACCAGCTTCTCCTTTCCGCTGCATACGTCCATCAGAAGTTGTTCCGGACTTGCCTGATTCAAAAAATCCACGGTGCCCTGATAGTGCAGGCAAACGATGACAAGATCTGCATCGCAAGCAGCTTCCCAATTTTTGCCGGCATGATTCAGATGAGACTTCATCAAACGGAGCCGTTTTGCTGAAGAATCGATGCCACTAATGGAATAGCGCGCGCGTTTTCTCCGGAGTGTTAGAACGATGGAACCGCCGATTTGTCCGAGTCCCACGATTGCAATTTTCTTCATCGCGTTTTCCAGAGACGATCCCTTCCTACGGCGGCAGCAATCGCTTTTAACTCACGCATGAGGTCGGCAAAGCCTTCAAAATCGAGGCTCTGCGGGCCGTCGCTTTTGGCTTTTTCCGGCTGTCCGTGCACTTCCACCATGATCCCATCGGCTCCCACTGCGAGGGCCGCTTTCGCGAGCGCCGGCACCAGACTCCTTTTTCCTGCTGCATGGCTTGGATCCACAATGATCGGCAAGTGCGAAAGTTCCTTGATCACGGGAACTGCGGAGATATCCAGCGTATTTCTTGTGTAGGTTTCAAAAGTGCGGATGCCTCTTTCGCACAACATCACTTGAAGATTTCCGCCTGAAAGGATGTATTCACTGGCAAGCAAAAATTCTTCGATGGTCGAAGAAAGACCGCGCTTGAGAAGAACCGGTTTCCGCGCTTCCCCCGCAGCCTTCAGCAACGAAAAATTCTGCATGTTTCGCGCGCCGATTTGCACAACATCGGCATATTCACAAACCATGCTCATTTCGGATGCAGACATCACTTCCGTCACCACAGGCAATCCTGTTTTTTCGCGAGCTTCGGCCAAGTATTTCAATCCTTCTTCACCCAGTCCTTGAAAGCTATAGGGGGAAGTTCGTGGTTTGTAGGCGCCGCCGCGCAGCATGTGCGCTCCCTGAATCTTCACAAATTCCGCCACTTCCAAAACATGATCGCGGGATTCAACAGAGCAGGGTCCGGCGATGATGAGAAAAGATCCGCGCGCGCCAACATCGGAGCCATTGATTCGAAGAACGGTATCCTCCGCATGAAAATCACGGGAAGCCATCTTAAAAGGCTTTGTGATCCGGATCACTTCTTCAACACCGGAAAGATCCAGCAACAGTTCTCTGGAAATATGTGAGGTTGATCCCAGCAGCCCGATGACGGTCCGCTCTTCACCCCGCGAAACATGATACGGAACGCTCCATTCATCCAGTCTCTGAATGACATCACCGATCTGTTTTAACGTTGCCGCATGGTTCATTACCACAATCATAAAAACCTCCTGAAAGTAGCTCGGGCGTCCTCGCCTGCGATCTACGCAGACGAGACGTCCGCGCTACCAACGCTTCAAATCCGGACGCAGGGAAGCAGCACCACCCAAGTACTGATGACGGATTTCCTCCTGCTCGCGATCTGTTTCAAACAAAATGAGAACTCTTAGGATTCTTTCCAGCGCTCCGGAAACGGGAATCTCAAGACCACACAGGAAGGGAACCAGGTCCCATCCGAGTTTTGCCCGAACGCCGGCAGGAAACGCCGCATTCAATTCAGGCGTAACGGTAAAGAAGACAGCGCTTACATCTTCCTTTCGAATCCGATTGGAATCGATCAAGGCGTTCATCAGTTCTTCCGCCGCACCGATGATGTATTCTCTTTCGTTTTCCGTGACTTGAATTGCTCCTCGTACACCTCTGATCATCACGCGCTCCTGAAGCTTTCGTAGAATTGACGAAGTTCTTCTACATCATTAGAGTCAATAAGTTCGATAATTTTCGAGCCCACAATGACTGCATCGATAGCTTCCCGGTAAGGATCGATATCTTTCACGTTTTTAATTCCGAATCCCAGAGCAACAGGCACGTTCGTTTGTTTTCTAATTTTGAGCGCCTTGTCTCGAACCTGTTCCGGACTGTGAATGGATGCGCCGGTGATTCCTTTTAAAGAGAGCAGATACAGAAATCCTTCGGCGGTTTGAGTGATTCGCCGCAAGCGCTCCTCGCCGGTCAAAAGAGAAACGAAGGAGATCCAGGCCAATCCGTGTTCTTTAGTAACACCACGCCATTCTTCCGATTCTTCAAAAGGAACATCCGGAACAATCAAATATTTCGCGCCGCAATCGGTGCACGCTTGCAGGAAATCTGCCCGGCCATAAGCCAGGATCGGATTGGCATAGGACATTAGAGCAAGCGGAACGCTGGATTTTTCATCATGCAGTAATTGAAACAAAGAATCCAGTGAGAATCCCGTCGCCAGCACTTTCGACGAAGCGGTCGCAATCACCGGTCCATCCGCCACGGGATCCGTGAATGGAATTCCGATCTCAATAGTGTCCGCGTATTGAACGGTCAGATCTAGAATCTCTGCGAAGCGCAACCGGTCCGGATAATCCGCTAAAAGATAAGGGAAGAATTTCATGAACCCTCCTCCGCTGAGGAGTAGCGCGGACGTCCCGTCTGCGTCAATCTCGCAGGCGGGACGCCTACGCTACTATTCTCCGCGACGATGCTGAGATCCTTATCGCCTCTACCGGAAAGGTTGACTACGATCGCGCCATCTTGTTTTTCCAGCTTTTCGAGATAAGCGACCGCGTGACAGGATTCCAGGGCCGGCAGAATTCCTTCGCAATCTGCCAGTGTATGGAAAGCTTTTAGAGCATCCTGATCCGACACCGTTGTGTATTCCACGCGTCCTGTCTCTTTCAGGTGGCTGTGTTCCGGACCCACGGCGGCGTAATCCAATCCCGGAGCAACAGATTCCGTATCTTCAATCTGACCCTGCGCGTGCTGCAACACATACGTGTAGGCGCCATGCAAAACTCCGGGCTTGCCCCGTTTTAAAGTGGCCGAATGGTGTCCGGAGGCATCGCTTTTTCCGCCCGCTTCGACTCCGATCAATCTGGTGTCCGTCTTCAGAAATGCAAAGAACATTCCGATTGCGTTGGAGCCGCCTCCCACACACGCAATCGCAACAGAAGCCTTTTCGCGATGTTGTTCCAGCTGCTCAAGAGTTTCTTCTCCAATGATCTTTTGGAAATTACGAACCATCATGGGATAAGGATGAGGGCCAACCACCGATCCGATCAGGTAATGGGTGTCGTCGACATTGGAAATCCAATCCCGCAATGCTTCATTGATTGCATCCTTTAATGTTTGAGAACCTTGATTCACCGGACGAACTTCCGCGCCAAAATATTTCATCCGGCGTACGTTCAGCTGTTGTCTTTCCACATCTTTTGTTCCCATGTAAACCACGCAATCCAGGCCCAACCGTGCGCAAACAGCTGCGGTTGCAACACCGTGTTGGCCGGCTCCTGTTTCTGCCACAATTCTCTTTTTGCCCAGGTGCGATGCAAAGAGAGCCTGCCCGATGCAATTATTGATTTTGTGCGCGCCGGTGTGGCAAAGATCTTCCCGCTTTATGTAGATCGGACCGATCCGGTATTTTTCGGTGAGGCATTTTGCGAAGTAAAGCGGCGTCGGACGGCCCGCAAATTCTTTCAGTTCACTCGATAACTTTTTCTGGAATTCCAGAGAAGCAGCGACGCCTTCGTAATCCTCTTCCAGCTGCAGAAGCGCCTCCATAAGCGTTTCTGGAACGAAACGCCCGCCATATTTTCCAAAATATCCTCTGCTATCGGGCAAGTTCATGATCCCTTCACCGCCTTCATGAATTCGCGAAGTTTCTTTTCATCTTTGATTCCGGGCTCTTTCTCCACCCCGCGGGCAACATCCACCCATTCCGGCCTGCACAGCGAAATAGCTTGCGAT
>JAKEFK010000210.1 GCA_022616075.1 bacterium | reverse complement strand
TGTGTCTGTGTTTGTTCCTCTTCCTCATCCTCTACATCCGTTGTTGTCTGAGTTGCCGGTGAAGGAGTCAATCCTTCTGTGGATTCGGATTCAGGAGGCGGAGGTGGAGTTCTAGTCAGGCAAAGCAGATTTCCGTTATTGAGACCGATAAACAAACGCTCGTTTGCAGTAACCGGCGAGGATCGGATCCGGTTTTGCGCATTAAATTCACCCACTCTTTCGCCGGTATGGGGATCGAATCCGTACACAGAAGAGCCGAACGGTGCAAGAAAGATGAGCGCACGATCAAAATGCATGCGGTTGTACACTCGAGTGTTCGTTGAAGAAAGCCACTTGCGGCTCCCGTTCTTAATCCGGACATTATAGAGGAAATTGTCGAATGAGGCGAACAATATCTCTTTGATTTCTTGATCGTCCTGATCCACATAAAACATCGGAACACCGCGGATAGCGCCACCGGTTTTGAATTTCCAAACGAGCGAGCCATTTTGCTGGCTGATCGAGTAAAAGTATGTATCCTCTGCACCAAAGAAGACGAATCCCTTTGTTGCAATGGGTGAACCTTTGATTTCACCGTCCGCGGAAAACTTCCATCGGACAAATCCGGCATCAGTACTGATCGCATACAATGTTTTATCGTCACAACCCAGATACAAAGTCTTGCCCATAACAGATGGCGTGGTGGAACAATTTCCCTGCGCTTTGAATTTCCATACCAACTTTCCATCTGATCGCTTCATGGCGGCGATAGTACCTTGCTGACTCACCCAGTAAACGTTTTGCTCGTCCAGGGCCGGTTGTGTGAGAAAACTTTCACCTTCGATGTTTTGGGTCCAGACATCGCGTCCCTTCGCAGTATCGAGGGTTCCGATTCTTCCTTTCTGAGTACCGTAATAGAGCACGTTGTTGCTGAGAAGGAATCCCTCTTCAACGGTTTCACCAATATTGCGGCGCCAGATCTGCTTATTGTCAGCCTGATTCACTTTGTAAAAAATACCAGGTTTGGAAACGCAATACACAGAAGTTTTGTCAACCTGGGGTTGAGCGACGATCGGACCCGACGTGCGGAATTTCCATTTGAGCTGCATCGGAAAGCCGATGTAATACGTCTGAGTTTGGGTCTGAGTCTGAGTCTGAGTTTGCGTTTGAGTTTGCGAAACAGTTTGCGGTTTGGATTGAGTCTGAGAAGGTTGCAGAATCTGAGCAACCAGGCTCCTTTCCTGTTCGACGTAAAACTTCGAGCTTCGAACGTTTCCCGGGGCCAGCATGCTTACCAGCTTCTTTGCTGTTCCGGCATTCAAGCTCAAATATCCAAGCGCCAGGCTAAGCACAACAAGGACGAGGACAAAACTTTTTTTCATGTGTGTTCCAACAAAGGATTCACATGTTAGAGCGTAAATTCCTGCCAGTCAACCGCAACAAGGTGTCCGGCAGATGTAACCTTTGAAGATTCAGAGGAACCAGAATTCAAAACGGGATTGGTGTGATTCAAATGAGTAAAGAAGATTTTTGCTCCGAAATCAGGCAATGTCTTAAAAAACATAAGTGAATGCTCGATCGTAGGATGGGGGACCTGTCTGATGTCCCTGCCTGGCAATTCCTGACCCGAATAGAAAGTTCCATCGAGCAAAGCGAAGTCCGCAGTTTTGAGCCATTGCGCCAGGGAATCTTTCACCGGCTCCCATGCATCGATATCCGGAATATACAGCAGCGCCTTCTGACGACCTTGAATCAAAAAACCATGGGTATCGGTAAACTCCTTTCGATGCGGAACAGCAACCGGTGTAATTTTGAAACCGAAGTCCAAAGCGGATCCGGATGCAAACGGCTTGAGGCCAATGTTCTTGTTGTCAACAAGCAAACTCCAGGGCGCATTCCTCTTCAGATACAGGGCCATTTCCTCGCTGCAATAAACCGGAACCTCTTTCGTCGAAACGGACTCTTTTCCGAGATAAAGCAAGCCCGTGTAGTGTCCCATGTGCGCATGCGTTAAGAAGATTCCGTCAAAAAGATTCTTCTTTGTGACTTTCGGGTATCGCCTGATGAGCTCCGAGTATTGATCCCGCAGATCGGGAGTTGCATCAATGAGAAAAATGTTCTCGTCTTGAACGATCGCAAGCGAGCTTACAAAATGTTTTTGTGTCCTGCAGATTTCCTGAGAGCATCCGATGTGTGGAATGCCACCATCCTGAGCTATGCCCAACACAACGACTTTCGTTTCCGGGGAAACGGGAGTCTCTGCGAAGTAAGAGAAAAGAAGGAGTGCGACTAGCAGGAATTTAGACAAGGATCCCGCGATCATTCAACTTCTTTCGTGGTAAAGAAAAAATCCGATTTTATTTCTGCATTTTCAAAATATAGATAATCGAACTGGAGCCGGATATCCTCAAACTTCTTAGGCAAGGCCGGAAAAATCAGAAACTTCGAAACGACCATACCTGGCTGAAGCAGCTCTGGTGTATGAAAAATCGACTTTTCCAAAATTTTTCGCTTGCGGGCGTCCATATCTTCAAACACTTCCATCATGGTCAGAGAGTCCAGCGGAAAGAACGCTTCTGTTTTGATTCTTCCAACCACATATCGCGGAGTAAAGGTGAGAGATCCGTTCGTACGGTTTAACAGAGTAACAAGGAAAATTGCGCCGTTTTGCACATCACCGCCTAACCGCGCAAATGGATTCTCGATTTGTGCTCCGCGATCGATGTAATACTTTTCAATGATCTGTGAATTCGCCACTTCTAAAATGATCCCGGCATTTCCTCGTCTGAAGTAGATCTTTCCATCCTTCACTTCATAGCCTTCGTGCGGTTTGGGTCGCAATGGCAATGGTTCCGCATTCAGGGATGTAAATGAAAGAAACAAAATCAGAAGAGGGAGCATCAATCGTTTCGACATACAAATATCAAATCCAGCGAATATTGTGGAAATAAGGTCCCCATGCGGTTAAAGAATTTCATCAGCGGAACATACGCCTCTTTGTTCCATTCCGCCTGCAAATAGTCTCTTCGAGGATTGCCGCTCAGCCAGTTTAACAGCAATTCCAGGTAGATACCACGGCTATCAATCACAGTAAATCCGGAACGGGGCAGCACATCATCCCGCAATTCACGATAGGAGAATTCATGCAGATGATCCGGCGAATAGGGACGTTCTCTGCCTTCCACTTTTGCGAGAAGCCGCTCGCGATTGGGTGTCGTCAGGATCAAGACTCCACCAGGCTTAAGGACCCTTTTCCATTCTCTCAGTACAGGAACGGGATCACTGATATGTTCAATGATTTCGCCCAGGAAAAGCGCATCGAAATACTGGCTGATGAAAGGCGCATGGGAAGCATCCGAAACAAACCAGGAGTTTTGCGGGACCTCTTTCTTTCGTTCTTTGATGAGACCAATGTCCAGATCGCCGGCATAAATCTGGAAGGGCCAATTTGGCTGAATATCGGTGAATAAACATCTTCCACAACCAAGATCGAGAGCCTTTCCGCCCGCGGGAATATATTTGGAAAAAAGCGACTTCAGCACATCGAGTTTGTAGAAATGCATGGTTGGCAGAAAAGGGAGCTGAGTGCCGTAACCACCAGTCGCATGCAATCGGGCATAGAATTGCTTGAGCACCGCTGGATCGTCAATCTTCATGATGACGTGCTCTATTTCTTGAATGCGCGAATTCCCATTCCGGAGCACGAGTTGCAAATCCTGCAGCGGATCAAAGAGATAACCTGGATTCACCCAGGAATCAACGCAGGAGATTTTTTCGCCGTTCAGGATCAGTTTGACGCTATCACGACTCGTCGTACGAAAATCAACAAATACCTGAACCTTGTTTTGTCCCTGTTCCAGTGGAAACGCCCACCAGCCAAGGTGAGTTTCGGGATGATCCTGGCGGAGATAGGAGTAGATGTCGACTGTGAACAGGTAATCCTTTCGCCGGATGTCGAAATCAGCTGTGATTCCACCCTGGAAATCATGCAGACGGAAACTGTGCGTAACTGGACGGATCGATTTCATGGATGAACTATTTCGGTTCTTGGCGTCTTGGTGCCCTGGCGGTTTAACAATTTATCCGATTAGATCGAAAATCTCTTCTCTTTTCTCCGGATTTGTATAATAAGCATTTTCCGATTGAGAAGAACCCTGGGCCTGGTTCAAAAGCTTTTGGCCAACCATACCTTGAACAAATAC
>JAKEFK010000209.1 GCA_022616075.1 bacterium | reverse complement strand
GCAAGTCTCCGAAAAATGTAGTGCAACGCTTCGATCGAAGCGCTTGCGGCATGCAGGTCCTCCAGCAAAATTACAATCGGTTTTCCTTCCGTCATTCGGGACAAAGCTCGCGCTAGCAATTCAAAAATGTTCTGACGGTCCTCAAACCTGGCCTGACCGGTTTGTGGTGAGAGAATTTTGAATACTTCAAATTCACTTAGCATCGGAAAGAGCGCAGCAAGATCTGCCGCCAGATCGGAAAAATCTGGGATCTGGCCGGTATTCCTCCTTGCGTGCAAATATTCCCGAATGAGCTCGCCAAAACCTTGATACGGAAAAGTCTGATAATGATCGGCGAATCTTCCATGAAGCACGTTGATTTTTCTTGCTCGCGCGAGATTCTCCAGCTCCTGCAAGAGATGTGATTTTCCCAAACCAGCATCTCCGGTCACCATCACGAACTCGCATTCACCCGTTGCTGCGCCATTCAGACGATGCAAAAGTTCTGTGATCTCGGCTGCTCGCCCGATCATCGGTTCCACTACCGACCGCCGCGAAACTCTTGTAATCCTTTCCTGGCCGCGAAGTTCAGCGCAAAGCGTTTCCCCTTCCTGCATTTGCGACCGAAATTGAATCAGTTTCTGCGCAAGCTCAGAAGCTTTCTGAGGTCTGCGCCGTAGATCCTTTTCAAGACAATTCATGAGAATGTCTTCCAGCTCTTCCGGAATATTGATTCCCAATGAACGTGGCGATGCAGGTTGGTCGTGAGCGAGCCTGTATACCACAGTATGAATCTCACCTGTAAAAGGTGTGTCCCCGACAAAACATTCATAGAGGACTGTGCCCAGCGAATAGATATCGGACCTTCCATCGATTTCGGTTTCTAAAACTTGTTCCGGACTCAAGTATTCAACCGTTCCCACAAGAGCGCCGCTCTGGGTCAAACGGTTTTCAGAGGTCTGGCGCGCCAAACCAAAGTCGGTAACCCGTACACGCAACAATTCGCTGACGTCCTGCTGGACTAAAACGTTTTCCGGTTTGATATCGCGATGAATGACTCCTGCCGTGTGGCTGTAATCCAGCGCGTCCGCAATTTGAATGCCGGCATCAATCACATCCTTGAATCGAAGGATTCGATGTTCCATTCGGAAACGAAGATTCGAGCCGGGAACAAACGGCATCACAATAAAAAGTGAATCTTCATGCTTTCCGATGTCAAAGAGAGTCACAATGGAAGGGTGATCCATTTTTGCAACGATTCGCGCTTCTCGCCGGAAGCGTTCTTCTGCTGTGGCGCTTAAGGAGTCGGAGGACATGAACTTGATCGCGACTTCGCGGTCCAGAAGCTCGTCTTTTGCAAGATAAACCACACCCATTCCGCCCCTTCCCAGCTCGCGAATGATTTTGAAACGGTCAGAGATCGTTGTTCCAACCACGAAAAAATTATAACCCTCCTTTTTAACGCAGAGACGCGGAGAACGCAGAGATTTTAGAATTTTCTCTGCGGCTCTGCATCTCTGCGTTAAGAGCTAGAGCCTTGAGCGGAGGATTTGGGCGGCTGTTTCGGCGGGAATCTGATTGATCATGTAACCGGAACCGGCGCTGAAACTGCGGTGAAGTCCCGTTTGACGCGGAAAACGGGGAATAAATTTGAAATGCCAGTGATAATCATCATCAATCGTTGTCCAGTAATCGCGTTCCTCCCCCCATACTTTATTGGGTCGTGTGAACAACAAGAGCGTGTAAGACAACGGCCCGACAACCTTTTTGACCACTCCCAGATTTTCCTGTATCGCGCTCGCCAACTCCCGGAACAGAGACCTGTTTGCATTCCGGAAGTTGGAATCATGTCTGCGCGGAAGAATCCATGTTTCAAAAGGATGTGACGCAAAAAACGGAGACAGTGTGACAAAATTATCGTAAGCCCGTATCAATCCCGCATTAGCATTCTTTGGCCGCATTTCCTCCGTGACAATATCGCAGAATAAACAGCGCTCTTTCATCTGAAAATGGCGCCTGGTAAATTGCAATTCTCTTCGTATTCTTTCCGGAACGGACGGGGAAGCGATCAAAATCGAATGCGGATGTGTAATGCGAGCGTGCGATGTCGATCCATGATTTTTGAATATGAATAGATGGCCAAAACGATCATCTTTAGACAGGTCCACAATTCGTTCTTGAAACGTGGCCAGAATCGAAGTTACTTCTCCCGGATCCAATTCATCCCAATCCCGATGCTCGCGATGCTCAATAATCACTTCGTGCGCGCCAAGCGCATCCATGACGTCGTTACTAGATACAAGTCTGCGGTTTAGATTTCCTTCGATTTGAAAGACCGGATTCCGGTTCGGTATGACGCGAACCTGCCAGTTTGGATCATGTGCCCGATACCGGAATTCACCATTGACAAATTCCATGATGCTGGAAGAGGTGCGTTCCTCGTTGCCCGGACAAAAATCGCAACTGGTTTCTTTCACCTTTCTTGCCTCCCGCTTTACCGCCTTCCGCAAGGATTTCACCATTTGATCAGCAGGCGTCGTTTTATCAATGACTACCCACTTGCGCGTTACCGGATCCCTTCGCATTTCATTCATCGGCTTGTCCTTATAAATCGTGGATCTGAACTCTTGAACAGAAGCTCGCAAAGCTCGCAAAGAGAAAAAATGTTTTTCTTTGCTACCTTCGCGATCTTCTGTTCAAAAATTTCAACGATTCATTGCAGGATCAATTACACCCGCTTCGGCAAATCCTTTTCGGCGAATGGAACAACTATCGCAGCGGCCGCATGCGGATCCATCCGGCAGCGGATCGTAACAACTGTGCGTGTATGAATAATCCACACCCAAACGAAGGCCGGTTCGAATGATTTCCGCTTTTGTCATATTCAGCAAAGGAGCGTGGATTCGAAACCGGTTCCCTTCTACTCCCGCTTTCGTCCCGAGATTCAGCGTCTTTTCCAAAGATTCTATGAATTCCGGACGGCAATCCGGATAGCCGCTGTAGTCCAGAATGTTGGCACCGTAAAAAAGATCAAAAGCTTCATGAACTTCGCCGAACGCCGCGGCCACAGAAAAGAAGATCAAGTTTCGGCACGGGACGTATGTGACAGGAATTTGATCGTCGATCAAGCGATCCTTCGGAACATCCGGAAAGGAAGTAAGAGCAGAACCCCCGACTCCTTTAAGATCGATCTGGAAAATACGGTGTTTCACGTTGTGAAATTGCAATGCAACCTGTGAACCCCTTTCCAGTTCCACACGGTGTCTCTGGCCGTAGTCAAAACTTAGCAGAATGAGAGAAAATCCTTGCTCTCGCGCGAGCGCGGCAGCCGTTGTGGAATCGATTCCGCCACTGAATAACACGATTGCATGGCCCATAAGACTAGAGAGCTTTTTCCAGGTAGGCAAAAAACCATTGATCCTCGTGCCTTGCGCGAATTCGAATGAACTCCTTCCCTGCTACTTTTGTGATCTGCACGGATGTTTTTCCATCGCCTCTTGCGGGTAAGACAATAACTAAATCCGTTGCAATCAAATTTCCATTCTTGCTCAGTTGAAGATAAGGCCGGTCTGAAGTTTCATCGATATTCAAAGCGTACACGCCAGACTGCACCTGCCTTCCACCGAGTACTCCATCCACCGGAATCGTGATGTTTCCCAGTTCCGCAGCCATTGTTGAGGACGGAATGGCGAGCAACAAGAACAGAAAACCGATCCAGTTGATTCGTTTCACGTTCTCGCTGGGGACGAAAGCAGACCTACTCAAATATGGGAGCCTCGTAATTCACGGTACGATCCCACTGGATGACTTTTAAAGGAGTGACTATAGGAACGCTGTACTGGATGTTCACCCGGAGTACTTCGTAAGTATCGATGCGCACTCTCTTGGCTTCTATTTGCTCTTCCTGCAATTCAATTTTCTCGACCTCGGCAGCCTCGATCAGATCCTGTTCGAGCACGTCCAGACTTCGACCGCGTAAGAACTTACATTGTTCATTCACTGTATCCTCAAAAGCATAAACGTGAATCATCACCGGGATAACCTTCCAACCAATGTAAAGAGCTATAAAAAGAACGACCAATCCAAAAATAAGGTTAGCTCGGCCTTCACCTTTTTCGTGTTGAAAGTTCATCATCCCTCCGACTGTTTCAAAAATATTATCTTCGGTAGCCCAGACATGTCAAGGAACAGCCGACGATAGGAAACGATCCTGTGGATGAATCGAATAGCCATGAATGAAATCCGCAGCGGGAAAGCGAGGTCTGTTTTCAGGTTGTATTTCAAGAACTTCCAGGATCGTACCCTCTCCGCATGCAATCTGGAATGAATGCTTCTGGACGGCAATTACAGTGCCCGGAAGACTCGTGGTTTCCCCCTCCGTAGCGTGGGCCAACCAGAACTTCACTCTCAGGTCGCGAAAATAGGAAAAGCTTCCGGGCCATGCATCGAACGCTCGAAACTGTCGCGAAATCCAGGAAGCCGTCTTAGTCCAATCGATCCTGCCATCTTCTTTACGCAATTTCGGAGCGTAGGTAACCTGCGCAAGATCCTGCGGTTTCGGCGTGATCTCATTTCTTTGCAATAGATCTGCAGTCCGTCTGAGCAAAGGAGCTCCCAGATTTGCGAGTTTTTTCGTGAGAGTGTCGCCCGTGTCGGCAGGCAAGATCGGGCATTCCTGCTGTAAAAGGATGTCCCCGCCATCCATGACTTCATTGATCAACATTGTCGTTGCGCCCGTATGGGACTCGCCCTGTAGAATGGCCCAGGGGATCGGCGCAGCTCCGCGATATTTGGGAAGCAACGAAGCATGAAGATTCACCGCTCCATAAGGGGGGAGATTCAACAGAGTCGGCCTGAGTATCTCTCCGTAAGCAACCACAACCAGCAAATCCGGATGAAAAGATCGCATTTCCTCAAGGAAAATGTCGGACTTCGTTGTCACCGGCTGAAGCACCGGGATCCCAAGACGGTGCGCAACAATCTTCACCGGAGGCGCTTGCGGCAATAAATTGCGTCCCTTAGGACGATCCGGTTGAGTGACTACTGCAACAACCTCATGAGTTGAACCGGAAAGAATTTCCAGACTCGGAACCGCAAACTGAGGCGATCCCATAAACACGATTCGCATTTCTTAAATCTCAAGGTTTTTCCTGGGCGGCTTGGATCATCGCTTCGACTGTTTTATACGTACGCTGCACGTGGAATTCCTCCACCACCTTTTTCACATTCGGATAACGCAAGATGATCTTCTCATAATCTTCTTTCGTCAGTTCTAAGAGTTCCGATCTGGTATTCGTAATGATGGTCGCAGTTCGTGGTTTTCCGGTTAGCAATGCAATTTCACCAAAAAATTCTCCCTCTCCAAGATTTGCCAAAAACACTTCCTTATTCAAAGGAGTACGCGTTAAGACACGAACCTCTCCATGAACCACAACAAAAAGCGAATCACCCGGATCCCCTTCCTTTACAACCACGGCGCCTTCTTCAAAATGACGGAGATTCAATTTCGCCACGACCTGCTTGAACTCGTCCGGACTGAGATCCTTCAATAACTTATTCTCAATCTCAAGATTCGCTTCTTCAGTTTCCTTTAAGGGTGGTGTTTTAGCTTTCTCCACAGGTGACGATTGCTCTGTCATCGCCAGTCGTTCAGAAAGATTGCTGAGCAGGTGTTCCACTTCTGCGTTTCCCGGTTGAATTTTGAGAATCTTTTTGTAGACCGCGATCGCTTTTAATATGAACCCCTGTTCTGTTTGTATCACTGCGATTTTTTTGTATTCGCGAATCGCATGATCCACTTGCTTATCCATTAAGAGAGTGTCCGCGATGTTCATCAAAAGTGCGGTGTTCCTGGGTTGCTCCTGGAGCTTCTCTCTGTAGAGGGCAATCGCCTTTTGATACTGTTTCTTTCCTATGTAATCTTCGGCGCTCTTCTTTTTCCAAAACACGAAGGAACTCCTTTTCCCGTTAAGTTTAATCCTTTTCGATGGTACCGCAAGAAAGTAAAAACCGAAATATGCTATGATATTGCGGGTTTCGGATGGCATCCGTGCAAACAAGATGGATTCTTTTACCCTGAACCAGGCGTCCAAAATGCTGGACATCTCCCCCCGGCGTCTCCGTCATTGGGAAAAAATACAGTTTGTCAGCCGTTCCATTAAAAACGAAGAAGGCTCCTTCTATTCATTTCAGGATCTTGTCAGCCTGCGAGCCGCAGCTGCTTTGATTTCGGGTGGAATTTCACTCCAGCAAGTGATTCGGTCCATCGAGCTCATTAAAAAGAAATTCCCGGAAATCAACGGAATCAGCGAGCTGAAATTTTTCTCTCACAACAACACTTTGATGATGCGTTACAACGGACTTTCTTTCGATCCGGTCAACGGGCAACTCCTGCTGAGCTTTGAGGACCGGGAGCATGCGGCTCCTGCAGCGTTTAAGTCTCGTCAGAAAGAGAGGAACCACCTTTTTTGGTTTGAATATGGCTTGCGCTATGACATTGAAGGAAAATGGCAGCTTGCTGTCAAAGCCTACCGGAAAGCGCTTCAACTGGACCCTACACTTGCAGATTGCTGGAACAATCTCGCGACAATCTATTACCGCGTGGGCAAAAAGAAAAAGGCGATTCGTTATTATCTGAATGCGCTGAAAATCAATTCCTCCTACAAGCTTGCTTATTACAACCTGGGAAATATTTTTGAAGAACTCAAGAAGTTCCGCACAGCGGTAAAAATGTACTTGAGAGCGATCGAGCTGGATCCTGAATATTACGATGCGCATTACAATCTGGCGCTCGTGTACGACAAGATACATTCGTATCGTGAAGCCTGTCATCACTGGGAGATTTATTTCCGGTTTGACTCGGGGAGCCGCTGGGCGCGCTATGCGCGCGAGCGAGTTCAGGAAATAAGCCGTGGAACCATGATCCGCAAGCGCGAAAAGCAAGAATAATTTTTTGAACAGAAGCTCGCAAAGTGCACAAAGAAAATAAAAATTAAGTCTTAGCGATCTTTGCGTCCTTCTGTTCAAAAAGACATGAGCAAAAAATATTTTATCGCCGACACACATTGTGACGCCCTGATGCGAATGATGGATCTCGGTTATACGCTGCAAGATGAGCGTTTACAGGTCAGTTTTCCAAAAATGCTGAAGGGTGGTCATGATCTGCAGATTTTTGCCTGCTTTATCGATCCTTCCGTGGGGAAAGATCGATATATAAACAGAACGCTTCAGATGATCGATCTTCTTCGAAGCGAAGTTCAGAAGAACAAGAAAAATGTTTCGGTTTGCGCTTCGATGAAAGAAGTGCAAAAAGCGAGGGAACAACAAAAGAAGATTGCCATGCTGGGAATCGAGAGTGGCCACGCGATCATGAATGATCTGGCAGTGTTGCGCTCCTACCGTCGGCTTGGGGTAATTTACATGACTTTGACGTGGACCAATACGAACGACTGGGCTGATTCTTCTGCAGACGAAGAACGATGGGGAGGACTCACGCAATTCGGACAGGAAGTGGTGCGTGAAATGAACAGGATTGGCATGATCGTGGATGTCTCACACGTTTCAGATAAAACTTTCTGGCACGTTTTGCGAACCTCCACAAAGCCTGTAATCGCATCCCATTCCTCAGCCCGCTCCTTGTGTTCTCATCCCAGAAACATGTCGGATGAAATGATCAAAGCAATGGCGGCCAGAGGCGGAGTTGTTTTTGTTAATTTCTACTCAGCTTTCCTCAATCAACGTTTTTATGAAGAGAAGAAAAAACTGGAAAGCCGCTATCATAAACGTCTGCAGGGCGCGGTTACCAAATGGGCCCACAAACCGGAAATGTATAACTATGAAGAAGAGCAGATTCTGCGGTCGTTCGTTAAAATGTTACCTCGGGTATCGATGAAAGATGCAGTCCGGCACATCGAGTACATCGCTAAAATCGCTGGAGTCGAAGCGGTCGGCATCGGATCTGATTTTGACGGCATCCCCTTTTGGCCGGACGGCATGGAAGATTGCACTTCACTTCCTGTTATATGTCATTCCTTGCGAAAACGCGGCTTCAGTTCCTCAGAAGTGGATAAAATCGCAAGCCGCAACCTCTTCCGCATTTTTAACGACTGCCTCTAATATCGGGAAATTTCCTTTCTTTCATGCTTTGAAAGGAAAAGAAGCGCCTAATTAGTGTTGTATGTGCTCCAGTAATACTTCCAGGAGCCATTGCCCTGCTTGCGGAAAGTGGCCATCCATTTCCCGGTCTCCTGTACTTTCTTTCCATTCGCTTCATGAATTAATGTGTTCGTGCCTCTGGCAAATGCGTAGTCTCCTGAAATCACGATCTGATCTTCGATAATGGATGCCTCGAACTTTTCCTTCCACAGTTCGACAAAATCCTTCCGGTACTGCGCTTCAATCGCTTGCCTGCCTACTGCGGTTGTGCCACCGTCCGGCATTCTTACACCATCCACCGTGAAGAGTCCTGCCAAACCGGCCGTGTCGCGATTCTTAAAAAACAGAATCCACTGCTGATTCAGCGCATGAATCGCTGCCTCATCCTCCTTTGCGCCGGCTTCAGATGAAGGTTGCCACAAAACAATGACGAAGAGAATTGCTAGGAATAATCGCTTCATGTGATCCTCCAAATAACCGCCAAGTCGCCAAGAACGCCAAGGCAAAAAAACGAGAAGTAGTCTTGGCGAACTTGGCGACTTGACGGTTCATTTTCACCGATGTCATGCGATACGATCAACATAATGCGCAGGCAGCCCCAAACGCCGGGCCAGGTCGCGCAGTTTTTGTGCATATTGTTGATTCGCTTCATCCGGTCCAGGCGGCTCGGGCAAATTGAAGCACAGCGCCGGAACAGGAGCCGCGTTTTCAAGCTCAGCGATCACAGCCTCCGGACGATACATTTGCACGCTCGCATCAGCGTAGAGTTGTTCGATTTCAAAGTGCGATAGCTGCATCAGAACGCCGTATACACGCGAATCAGGATCCGGAACGAGGGTTGCACGCTGACCGATTCGAAGCGCAAAGCCTGGCACGCTCACCAGGCGAGGGTTCACAGGCTGAACGCCCTTTGACCGCAGGGTCTCCGTGTCCATAAACAAACCGTAGAAAAAAATATCGATGCGCTTCGGCGTCATAAGTCCTGGATGCGAAGTGTAGTGTCTGCGCTTTTCCAGGCTTCTTCGAACTGCTCCTTAACCCAGCGGACATCGCTTTCTTTGTTTTGCGCTTTCAAGCTTTCCAACAATCCAAAAAGGGAACGACCGTTCCGTGGATTCTTTGCCAGGTCCTCGCGGAAAACTTTTTCAGCATCTGCCACTCTTCCTGCTTGCAGTAAAACAGCGCCGTAAGTTTCGCGAATCGGATAATACCAATCAGGCGGTTCATCATAAGTGACCAGATCCTCCGCCTCAACTGCTTTCTTAAAAAGCGCCGCAGCATCTGGATTCTTTTTTGCTAAAGCGATTTCAGCGCGCAATAACGCGTCCGCCACTTTGAGCACAACGGAAGCAGGATTCAATCCGATCAATGCGTCTTCCGGAACTTCCGTTGTCGCATGCTGAAACATGGGATATGACTTGTCAGCGTTGGAGATTCTGCTCGTGCGCGCAAACGCCAGGGTGCGCCCAAAGTGCCACAGGGCTGTGGTAATCGGCATACCTTCTCCCGGTTTGGGAATATTCAGAGCATCGTTCCATTTCCTGAAACGGAGCAGGACCAGCATGGAAGTCGGAGTGAATCCGTCCAGCATGGGCATCTCTTTTACGTGCGGAAGAGCGTTAGCAACAACCTGGTCCGCTGCTTTTTTGGCATCGTAAAATCTTCCCTGCATGGCACGCGCATAATAAAGGAAATGAATGTTATGGTTGTAATACATAGCCGGATAAAATCCCTGTTTAACTCCGGCTTCCTTGAAATAATTTTCATCGGCGCCGATGGCAGCTTCATTTTGAGTCGCAGCGTCCGCAAAATTACCAGTGCGAATGTAAATGTGCGCCGGCATATGAACGAGATGGCCCGCAGCGGGAACCAGGGTTTCCAATCTTTCCGCGCTCGGTAGCGCCCTTTCCGGTTGAGCAGAAGCTTCCACTGCGTGGATGTACAGATGATTCGCCCCCGGGTGCATCGGGGAGCGTTTCAAAACAGATTCCAGCACAGCGACCATTTCAAG
>JAKEFK010000208.1 GCA_022616075.1 bacterium | reverse complement strand
TCTGCTTAAAGCAGTGTAGGTCATGCCAAGATAGTTCAAATTATCCAGATTCTTGGGATCCGTCTTGACGGCGACATTCAGCTGCCGGATGGCCTCTTCATAATGCCGTGATTCATAAAGATACAAACCCAGTTTGCTGAGAATGATCTCATTGGTTACACCGTTGCTGATTGCTTTCTTCAGAAGCTCGACCGATTGTTCTGGAAAACCGAGGGAACTCCGGATAAAACCTGCATGCTCATAAGCGACAGAATAGTCAGGACGGTCCTCAATGATTTTATCAAGAATCTCGAGCGCTTTGAGGTCGTAACCTTTGTTGAAATAACTCAACGCAGAATCCACTCTGTTGTGAAAAGTGATGAGATTTTTAGGATCATCTTTTTCGCCGTACGTCTTCAGTGATTTCGTGGATCCGCCTGCGACGTAGCCCAGGGCCTTCAACTGCTCCAATGTCTCTTTGTCCATTTCGGCAGGCTTCGCTTGTTGTGCGCTGAAGGGCCGGAAATGGGTTGAGAACTTCGCCTGCCACAGATTGCAAAGCTGTTTGTCCGAACAAAGGTTTTTGCTCTCGCCGGGATCCAACCTAATATCGTAGAGTTCCCGAACAGGCAACTCGAAATATTTCATGGAACCGGAATAGAACCCCCGCAAGGGAGCCCAACCTGCGTTAAGCGACATCGAAAGAGATTCGAAATAAGAATCTGGCAAGCTCTGGGAACTGCCTTCAATCCATTTGACCAGAGAAATGCCTTGAGTTCTTGAGGGAAATGAGAGTTTTTGCAAGGCAAGAATTGTGGGAGAAATATCGATCAAACGCACGCGGCTTTCTAAGACCTTTCCCTGAAAGGGGGAAAAGATCAAGGGGATCCGGAGAGTGCTTTCATAAGCAAAGATGCCATGCGTTTTTTCCTGATGCTCGCCGAGACTTTCTCCGTGATCCGCTGTCACAACCACCAGTGTCTTTTTCTCCAGCGAATTGTCCCCCAGAAATCTCAACACTCTTCCAATTTGCCGGTCGACTTCCTGAATTTCTTCTACATAAGAACCTTTGTAAGGAAAATGGGGATCATAATAATGAAGGAAAGCAAACCATCGAGCCGCTTTTTTTGTCTCCAGCCATTTCAACGAAGCGTCAGTAATTTCCCTGGCGGATCGTTCCGGCATTGTAATCTCGTTGATGTTATTTACGGTAGGGTAGCTGTCATCATAGGTCTCAAAACCCTGATCCATCCCAAATCGCGAATCGAGCGGAAATGCGCCGATAAAAGCGGCTGTGCTCATTCCGTTTGCACGAAACACTTCGGCCAATGTAGGTACACTCTCTTTCAGGTAGAACCCTCCATTGTCCTGGACACCATGCGCAGGCGGAATCAATCCGGTCATCATAGAAACATGAGAAGGGAGAGTAAAAGGAGCTGGAGAGACCGCGTTTTTGAAGAGCACTCCGGAACGGGCGAGTGAATCAATTGCAGGAGTTTTTACTTTTGTGGAACCGTAGCAGCTCAGGTGGTCGGCCCGCAATGTATCAATGCTAATAAGGAGGACGTTATCAAAGGCCAGAACCGTCGAGCTTAAAAACAAGAGCAGGCAGACGAGGACCGGAGCAATTCTCATCACATTTCAAATCCATGAGTATAGGAGAATCGTCGATTATTGCAAATCCACGGCGGAGGACGCCGAGGGGCGCGGAGGCTAAATAAGAAATTCCAATGATTGCACTTCTCAGAATCATAAAACTTAACCGTTAAGACAAGCCCAAGCTTACGGCTATTGCATCATCGACTTCACTCAATTTCGCTTTTCCTATGTTCCCCAGCTTTTTTATGAGACGTCCTTTATCAATAGTAAGAATTTGGGCCAGGTTGATCATTGAAGGTTCCCGCAAACCCCTTTCCCTCCGGTCCAAAAGTACTGTAACAGGATATTTTTTCAATGTTGTTGTAATTGCTGCCAGAATGGTTGTAGCCGCATATTGATTCCCTGTGTCGTTTTGAATGACCAGCGCGGGACGAACACCCTTTTGCTCGCTTCCCCGTCCAGGATGAAAGTTCACGAGCCAGATATCGCCCCTCCGGCAAGTCTCTGAGTTCATTTTAAAATCTCATAGGCCGCGGGCAGGTTAGCTTCCGCTATCTTTTGATCCTCAGAGGCCATGGTGCGGTAACCCTCGATCAACTTGTTCTGTCTCTGCGAGCGCTGCCAACACCTGATTGCTTCTTCTACAAGACGGCTCCGCGGTTTTCTACTCTTTGATGAGATACGGTCCAGTTCCTGCAACAGATCCTCGTCCAACGTTACCGTAACTTTGTTCCTACTCATAACCTTCCTTCCTGTCATATAGATTATATGGTAATCTACCTTACTCAACAACTTGTGTGCCGATTATGGCCCCGTGCGTAGCGCAAGAGCCACTTTCGCTCCTTGTACGATCAACCAGATCAAATCGTCATCCAAATACTCATCCCTTTGGCGAATCCGTACAAATCGCACTTGAGTCCCTTTGCCTTCCATCAGATTTTGGGGGTCCTTCATTGCGATACCGTATTCAAAACCCAGTAATACATCGTTCTCTTTTTTTTGTGGAGCGATACAGCAAAAATAAGTGCTCTTTGTTCCGTGCAGCAAACGGTATCCGATGACTCTCCATCCCGTATACACTTTCTCAACAACGCCCGGAAAAGTGGAACGGACCAGATCGCGAAGATATTCGGCAATCTCGCGCAGGTTTTCCGGATAATCACTCAAAAATTCACTTGGGGCTAACTGAGCTGCAGTTTTTGTGCTCACTCAACCCCTCTCACCGATTCTCTTTTCAATGGCAGCCAGGAGTTTTTGAGCCGGTTGGAACTCCGGCTTTTGCCGCACAACATGCTGCGCCATCCTGAGGGCTTCATCCAGATTTCGGTCCGCCATCAAATTTGTTTCTGCCAGTGAATACGAAGCTTGCAAGTCGCCCGGAATGATCTTCAAGACCTGCCGGAATGCTTCAATCGCGCCTTCCAGCTGCCCCGCCTGACGATAAAGCAAACCGAGATTGTTTTGCGCCATATAGTTAGAAGGATTGATCGCGATTTCCTTTTTGTATTCTTCAATTGCCTTGAGTTGCTCGCGCCGGGCTTCATACATCTGCGCGAGGTTATAGTGCAATGCTGGTTCTTGCGGCGTCAATTCTATTGCTGCTTTCAGATTTTCCTCAGCGCGGTCCACATCATTCGCATTGAAATAGAGCTCGGCCAGTGAAGAATGAATTTTGGATCGGGCCGCATGTCCTTTTGTTTCCAGCAGAGACTTCCGGTAAGCGTCGACTGCTTTACGGAAATAGAAATCCGCGCGGTCAGGTTGGTTCACCGTCCGGTATAGCCTGGCCAACCCAACAACGGCTGGAAGATAGTCTTTTTGAAACTTAAAAATTTCACCGTAATATTTTTCCGCCTCAGGATATTGTCCGGTCACCTGATAAGCCTGGGCCAGATTGTACAGAGCCTGGGGATAGTCGGGACGAAGCAGAATTGCAGTCTGCAGTTCTCGGATCGCCTGAGGATATTGCTGAAGGTGAGCGTGAGCAATCCCCGCCAGATAATGAGCATCCACTATTCTCAGGTTTTCTTTCGGACTGACCAGCGGCGCCAGCTTGTCGATTACGCCTGAGTAATTCTTCTCACCCATGGCCGTATACGCATCGGCGAGATTGCGATGCAAGCCGATCTTATCCTTGGGATCAATTTTTCTGCTTTCAGGCGTCGACTGAACTGTTGTGGAAACATATCCCAACGCTCGCAATTTCTCTTCCATTTCGGGATCCACTTTTGTGGTGGACTGCAAATTCTGAGTCGAAACAGTTTTCAAAATGTTTTGCAGGTCCTGATTCAATTCTTGCGCGATGGAATTCTTTTGTTGGATCATGTTATTGGTTTCACGCGGATCGGATTTCCTTGCATACAGCTCGGCCTTTGGCGCATGAATGTATTTGTAATCACCGGTCGTCATGCTCTCGAGTGGACTCCAACCATAGTGCAGCTCGCCAAACTTACTTTCGCTGTAAGCGACTCTTTTCTCCTTCTCTTTCCCTTGAATCAGCGTAATAAGACTCTTTCCCTGCATGGATGGATCGGGAGTGATGCCGAGCCAATCGAGCACTGTCGGCGCAATATCACTATGTCTGGCCAGATCCCTGATGGTCTTTGCTTTTCCTTCAGGCAACCGGATCAAAAGTGGCACCTTTACCGTGCTGTCATAGAGAAAAATACCGTGTGTAGGTTCCCCATGCTCCCCCAGGCTCTCCCCGTGATCCGCGGTGAGAATGAGAATGGTTTTATTCATTAACTGAAGTTCTTCCAGTTTTGCAACGAACTTCCCGATCGCTTCATCTGTGTAAGCTATCTCTCCGTCATAGCTGTGGGACGCATATTCCGTTTTATAAGGCTCAGGAGGCTTGTACGGATCGTGTGGATCGTAAAAATGGATCCAGACAAAAGTTTTCTTATCTTTGTTCGCTTGCAGCCACTCTTCGGCTTCTTTTTCAGTATCGGCTGCGCGTCTTTCAATTCCTGCGCCGGGCGCTTCTTCAACTCCCGATTCTTCGAAGTTGTCGAAATAAAAATCAAATCCTTGATCCAGTTGTTGGCGGGAATCGAGAACAACAGAGGAAACAAAAGCGGCGGTCGTGTAGCCATGAGCCTTCAGCGTCTCAGCAAGCGTAGTAATTTTCGGATCCAGCACAAATGTGGCGTTATCTCTAACTCCATGCTTTATCGGAAGAAGGCCGGTAAGGAGAGAAGCGTGTGAAGGCAGGGTCAGCGGCACCTCTGCAATCACATCCTGAAATAAAAGGCTGCTTTCCGCAAGACGATCGATGTTGGGAGTTTTGACGTCCGAATATCCGTAAACCGGAAGATGATCCGCCCGCAATGTATCGATCGTTATCAGCACCACGTTCTGATTTTTGAAGGCTCCCGTGCCGATCCTCATGCCGGAGTAGTTCGCTCGAATCAGTAGGAGTACGGCGATACCGGCTACGGCTAAAAGGAGGATGGCGAGCGCGATTCGAAGACGGGTAGGCTTGTGAGATGAAACCGGCTGGATCGCAGGCGGGTTTTTCCTCTTTTTCTTCGACATTGTGATTCTTTAAGCATAACCGCCAAGCCGCCAAGGCGCCAAGAAACAAAAAAGGTACTTCACTCTTGGCGTCTTGGTGTCTTGGCGGTTTGCCTAAAAGAAAAAGGGGCGATGTTTGCACATCGCCCCGAAGAAAAAGCACTAACTAGAAGCTGTACTTGAATCCCAAACGAACTGCGCGAGGAGAAAGGTTCTCCTGCAATGCGTTGAAGGAACCAGTGGTTACACGGCGTTC
>JAKEFK010000207.1 GCA_022616075.1 bacterium | reverse complement strand
GGGCGTTTTCTGGATATCAATACGGCAGGATTAATTCTTTTTGGCTATGACTCCAAAAAAGAGCTTTTAAGCATCGATATTGTTAAGGATTTGTTTGTTCATCCTGAAACGCGACCTATTTACGAACAAACTCTGGCAAGGGACGGATACGTGAAGGATTTTGAATTAGTACTGAAACGCAAAGATGGAACGCGACTCGTGGTCCTGGAGACTTCCGTTGCGGAACTGGATGAGCAAGGTAATGCCGTAAGCTATCGTGGAATTATGCGAGACGTAACCCACGTAAAAGATCTGCAACTTCAACTGGTTCAATTTCAGAAGATGGAAACGATCGGACGTCTTGCCGGTGGCGTGGCGCACGACTTCAATAACATTCTGATGGCCATTATGAGTTATTGTGATTTGAGTCTTACCACCGCAGGATTGGAAGACTCTATTGCAAGAAATCTTGTTGAAGTGAAGAAGCAGGCTGAAACCGGAGCCGCCCTGACCAGACAACTGCTGGCCTTCAGTCGAAAACAAGTTCTGGTTCCAAAAGTCATTGATCTGAATCAAGTACTAACCGAAATGGAACCGATGATCCGGCGTCTTCTTCGTGAAGACATTGCCATTGTTTTGAATCTAGATCCGTCCATTGGCACGATCCAGGCTGATCCGTATCAAATCGAACAAGTCGTGATGAATCTTGTCGTGAATGCGAAAGACGCAATGCCCAGGGGGGGCCGTTTAACTTTCCAGACCACTGTGAAAGAATTCCGTTCCGAATCGCAGTTAGAGGATGTCCGGATTGTGGAGGGAAGCTATGTAACGCTGGCAGTTACCGATACGGGTTTAGGCATGGATGATCTGACGCCACTGAAAATCTTTGAACCCTTTTTTACGACAAAAGAAGTGGGCAAAGGCACCGGCCTAGGGCTCTCGAGCGTTTACGGAATCGTGAAGCAAAGCGGTGGATATATTTTTGTAACGAGCCAACCGAATTCAGGGAGCACATTTACAATTTATCTTCCTGAGGTCCCGCTGCATTCAAAACACAATCTTGCGGAAGAACATCCGGCTGGAACCGTTCAGACTCGACCTGCAGCATCCCAGACCATCCTGCTGGTGGATGATAACGCGCCGGTGCGATCCGCGCTCAGTGCCCTGTTGGATCTTCAAGGCTATAACGTTTTTCAGGCCTCAAACGGTTTTGAAGCGATACAACTCTGCACCGATCAAAACATGCAAATCGATCTGCTCATCACCGACATGGTGATGCCATTCATCGGTGGACATGAGCTTTCCGAGAAGTTGAGTGAGCGTTACCCGCATCTAAAAACGTTATATATGTCCGGTTACGCCGAGGATACGGTGCTTCGCGAAGCTTTGTCGGATCATTCTTCAGCTTTTTTGCAAAAACCGGTTTCGATGAAGATGTTTCTGGAGAAAATTCAATCGCTCCTCCATTAGATCTTTAACCTCCAAGACGCCAACACGCCAAGATTCATTTATACTTTAAGATCTAATCTATGTCGTTAGAGAAGGGCAAACGGCTTGGTCCGTACGAGATTCTGGAGCCGCTGGGAGCGGGCGGAATGGGAGAAGTTTACCGCGCGCGGGACACGCGTTTGGAGAGAGATGTTGCGGTAAAGGTGCTGCCCGAAAAGCTGACGAAAGATGCGGCCCTGCTTGCCCGCTTTGATCGCGAAGCCAAACTGCTTGCAACGCTGTCGCATCCGAACATACTGACTGTGTTCGACGTTGGCGCGGATCATGGGCTTTTTTATGTTGTTACCGAACTGCTCGAAGGAGAGACTTTGTCAGAGGTCATCCGTAAATCTGTACTGGAGTGGAAAAAAGCGCTTGAAATCGGCGTGTCTGTCGCGCAGGGACTCTTCGCGGCGCACTCAAAAGGAATCATCCATCGCGACTTAAAACCCGATAACATCTTTCTAGCTACTAATAGTGTAGTAAAAATTCTGGATTTTGGGCTTGCGCATGCCGAGCCAACTTCGGAAAACGAGAATATCAGCAGAGCGGCCACGCTTTTTCAAGAAACCACTCCTGGTATGTTGATCGGAACCATTCCTTACATGTCACCCGAACAGGTCCGCGGACTTGCTCTGGATATTCGTAGTGACATTTTCTCTTTCGGTTGCGTGTTGTATGAAACTCTTGCAGGTTGCCGTCCGTTTGGGAGCACCAGCGCCGTGGAAACGATTGCATCGATTCTGAAGGATCCGGCTCCGGGTCTTCTCGATTCGAATGCAACAGTCCCGCCGCAGCTGGATTTCTTGATCCGGCGCTGTCTTGAAAAAGATCCACGGGACCGTTTTCAAACTGTGGAAGAATTGCTGCAAGCACTGAAAGAGATTCAACCGGGTGCAGCTCTTTCCACCGCATCCAGCAGAAAAAGAATCGATTCACTTGCGGTTCTCCCATTTCTGGATATGAATCCCGATCCTGAATCGGAATATCTGGTCGATGGAATCACCGATAATATCATCCATACGCTCTCTCAGTTTCCAAAACTTCAAGTGATGGCTCGAAGCACTGTTTTCCGTTATAAGGACCAGATGGTGGACGCTGTGCAGGTTGGGCGAATGTTGAATGTGCGCGCGGTATTGACCGGGCGTCTCGTGCACCGCGGAGGCCAACTCATTATTCAAACCGAGCTGGTCGATGTCCTTTCGGGCGCGAGTCTCTGGGGAAAGGAATACACGAGTGATCTCGAGCATTTGCATAGCCTGGAACAGGAGATTGCGCGAGAAATAATGGACAAATTGCGGCTGAAAGTCGTTAAACGAAAGCGGAAAACTCAAAAACCAACTGAAAATACTGAAGCATATCAACTTTACTTGAAGGGTCGATATTTTTGGAATAAGCGGACTCTGGATGGATTTCGCAAATCCATCGATTCTTTCGACGATGCAATTCATCTGGATCCGAAATTTGCGCTTGCGTACGCAGGACTCGCGGACGCTTACTCTTTCATGGGTGGCTACGGTTATTTTCCATCTCGCGAAGCGTACACAAAAGCGAAAGAGGAAGCAGTGAAAGCTTTGGAACTCGATCCGAGTCTTGCTGAAGCTCACACCTCGCTGGCAACTGTGAAGTATCGCTACGATTGGAACTGGAAAGGGGCCGAGGAATCATTTCGAAAGGCGCTCGAACTGAATCCCGGGTACATCACCGCACATCACTGGTTTGGCGTGTTTCTTGTGCTGACGGGAAGATTCAAACAAGGTCTGGCAGAAGTAGAAAAAGCTGCGGTGTTGGATCCGCTTTCCGTTGTGATTCAGTGGACTCTTGGCTACATCTATTTCTATTCGCGCGACTATGACAGGGCGTTAAAGGCGTGCTGGAGAGCGCTTGAGCTCGATCCAGCTTTTGCCCGCGTGTACATCGATATTGGTTTGTGTTACATTCAGCAATCCAAAAATCAGGAAGGGATTTACGAGATTCAGCGCGGAATCTCTCTTCTGGATCCGAGTCCGAGTCTTCTCGCAACTCTTGGTTACGCTTATGGCATATTAGGACAAAAAGAGGAGGCCGAGAAGATTCTTGACGATCTGCAGGAACAATCAAGGCGCCAGTATGTCTCACCCTACAGTTTTGTGCTGATCTACATCGGCCTTGATGATCGAGATCACGCTTTCGAATGTTTGGAGAAAGCGTTTGAAAGACGTGAAGACGCCCTGGTAAGCTTGAAAGTAAATCCACGATTCGATTCACTGCGGTCCGATGCGCGCTTTGATGCTTTGTTGAAACGCATCGGATTGTCGTAGTTTCGCATGAAGCTGATGTTGATGCTCCTTGCCCTTGTATGCCTCTTTGGCTGCGAGAAATCTTCCTGGAAAATTGTGGAATTGGAGTCGCCTGCGGGTCCGGATAGTGGTGAGCCCTTTCTTGCTGCGGCCTACGACGAAGTATGGCTGAGCTGGTTGGAGAAGACAACTACGGGACATGCATTGAAGTTTGCGCGCTGGAAGGGTGATTGGTCCAAGCCGAATGTGATTGTTTCGGGAATTCCATTTTTTGTGAACTGGGCCGATTTTCCATCGATTCTGCCGTTATCAGAGAACAGAGTCGTTGCGCACTGGTTGCAGAAAAAAGGGGAGAGCGCTTATGCGTATCATGTGATGTTGTCGATTTCCGAAGATCAGGAAAAAACCTGGAGTCAACCGGTAGCCGCTCACACAGATCTGTCGGCAAATGAGCATGGATTTGCATCTCTTGTGGATGACGGGAAGGGAAATCCTTTGATAGTCTGGTTAGACGGCCGAAATTTTAAAGCGGAACATGATCCTTCCAGTGAAATGGCCTTGATGTCTACAAGGATCGTGCCGGATCAGTTTCGAAAGGAATTCACGCTTGATTCGCGGGTTTGTGATTGTTGTCAGACTGCGGCGGTTCGCACGCGTGATGGAGTTTTTGTTGCGTACAGGGATCGTTCAGAAAAAGAGATTCGTGACATTTCGTACGTAAGGCATAGATCCGGTAGTTGGACTGAGCCGAAAACATTGCACAGTGATGGGTGGCAAATCGATGGATGTCCCGTAAATGGTCCGGCTGTTGAATCTGAGGGAGATACGGTTGTCGTTGCGTGGTACACGGGAGCGGATGATAAAGGGCGTGTTCGCGTTGCGTTTTCTCAGAATGGTGGCGAATCTTTTCAGAAGCCGGTTAATGTAGATGATGGGAATCCTTCCGGTCGCGTGGATGTTGTCTTGTTGGAAGATGCAAGCGCAGTGGTCAGCTGGTTAGAGAATCAAGGTGACAAAGGCGCAATCATTCGGGTCCGCCAGGTTTTTTCGGATGGGCGCGCCGGTAAAGCATTAACGGTTGCGGATACGACGAAAGCACGATCAAGTGGTTTTCCACGCATGGTCCGTTCCGGCAAAGACCTTTTTATCGCGTGGACTTATACATCAGATCCAACTACTATCCGTATCGCGCGAATTAAGCGTTAACAAAGTAGCGCGGGCCTCTGGCCGGCGACTCGCAGGCGGGACGCCCGCGCTACTTTGTTGCTATGAAATTCGTCGCGGATGTGATGCTTGGAAGTCTTGCACGGCTTATGCGATTTCACGGTTATGATGTGGAGTACAGTAACACAGCGGATGATGAAACCCTCCGGAAACGTTCTGTGCACCGAATTCTGCTAACAAAGGACCGCGCTCTCTCAAAACGAATTCGCAAAGGCCGCAGTTACCTGGTCCAAAACACAGGTGGTAAGGATCAACTCCAGGAAATTCAAAAGCAGTTTCCCGTCAGGAATACTTCCTCCCGGTGCGTCGAATGTAACTCCAAACTGCGATCGATTCGCAAAGAGAAAGTGGAACATCTGGTCCCGCCGTTTGTTTACAAGAAATACAATCAGTTCTTTTCGTGCCCTTCTTGCATGCGGATTTACTGGCAGGGAACTCATTTCGAGCGAATGTTGCGTATGTTAGAATAGCGGCAAACAATGGCCCGCATCATTCCGGTCTCCTCAGGCAAAGGTGGCGTCGGGAAAACGACATTTGCTATTCATTATGCCTTGATGTTGTCACGCTATGGACGAACGGTCCTGATCGATCTGGACATGGGAACTTCCAGTGTCCGGAATAGCATTGATGTGGCAGTGCCCTATGATTTGTATCACTTCTTTCGACGTGGCGTTCCTCTTGGTTCCTGTGTCGCTCAGATCGATGCCAAGCTGGATCCAAGCGGACGCTATCGCAATTTTGGTTTTATTGCCTCTCCGCGTGGATTGATTGAAGATCTTCTTAACTTTGATGAAAGGCACAAGATCGCTCTAATCCGTGCAATTAACACACTGCAAGCTGATTACATTGTGATCGATCTGAAAGCGGGAGTCGATCCCAACGTTCTGGACTTTTTACCTCACGCGAATACCGGCGTAATCGTTTTTACACCGCTGGTACCTTCGGCCGTCTTTGCCGCTTCTGAAATGGTGAAAGCGCTCATTTTACGAAAATTGAAAGCGCTTTTTACGTTCGATTCGTTCCTGTTACGGAGCGGGCTCTCCCAGATGCAGGTCGTAAATTACATGGTCCATATCGAAGCGATGGAGGACGTTTACGAAGCGAAAGAAAAGAATCTGGAAGAGTTTCTTGTCCTGATGCAAAGCGAGGTGGACAACGAGTTGGTGCTGGCGATGCTTGGGAACGTGATCCGCGATTTCAAAATCTATTATGTGTTGAATCGTTTCAACAGCATCACCGACAGCGTAGAAAAGATCATACGGCCTTTTACCGAATCCATTCACCGGGCAATCTCTCCTTATTTGAAGATGATCAATCTAGGCTGGATTGTGGAAGATGACCGGTTTATGAGGTCAGCAACGCAAAAGATTCCACTCTTGTTGCAGGCGCCGGAACAAAAACAGCCTTCCCGAAAAATGGAAACTGATCTGCTGAATCAGTGGATGACTGAATTGAAAAAAGAATTTGCGCCATTGCCTAAACCATTAAGAATGGCAGCCGCTCCCGCTGTGGTGGCGGCGCCAGCTCCTATTGCACCAAAACTTGCAGCCTCAACGGACCCGCTCGATCAGCAGCTGCGATTGCTCAAAGCAATGTTTGAGAATCAGGACCGCAAGGATTTCCGCTTGAATTTTGATTACATCACGCAACGCTCTCTGCATTTGATGCGTCATGGACGCTTTGATGATTTCGGTGATGTCAAACTGCTTGCAACGCTGCAAGACCGCGCCGAAGCAATCTCCTCCCGCTGGCACTAACGATTCGTCAAATGTCACTTCGCTAACCGAATGTTACGTGCTTTTAGAGAACCAGTGCAGTTCGAAGATGCGGATAGGGCCATAGTAGCCGCCGTCAAATTCCGCTCGCAGGCGTCCGTATTTTTTCAAAATTGCATTCAGCTCCGCAGGAGGCAGTCCAAGCTGTTCGGCGTAAGAACCAGGCCGTCCCTGTTTGACGAATGAAGCAAGGTGCCCATCCACTATAAAAATATCCGGTTGAAATTCGAGAAAAGCATCTTCTAGACTCATAGCGGTTTGGTAGCGCTGGAAGTAATGCAACGTTTCCCAGGAATACCAGTCATTCTTGGGCAAAGCGAACCACCATGTTTGAGTACCCATGACGGTTTCATTAGGGCGAATCCTTTGTTTGAGCTGTGCCGCAACGGCACTGTAATCCTGGCTCCAGTCATAACGGAGCGGCAACAGACTATAAATGATACCGCACAGGACTAGAAAATAGACGCCGACTTTTCCAACATCTTTCAACAAATTTACACGCCAGGGATGGCGGGTGATCTGAACCAGAAAAACAGCAACCGAAAGTTCCAGAACAGGGCTGAAAAGGATCGCATAATAGGAAAGTTTGTGCTGCAGCAAAATGCTGTGTGCAAAGGGCAAGCCGAGCAGCAGCGTAAGCAAAATTTGGTTTTTCTTCTTCCGCTGCAACAACAAAAAGGGAATGGCAATTACTGCGAGTGGGAGCAGATAGGGCGCGACATAGAAAGCAAGTTGCCACGTTCCTTGAATAGAGCTGAGAAAAAGTGACAAGGGGAAAATTGGTGGTTTATGAGTATAAGATCCCGCAATGCGGTTGATGGTTAACCATGTTTCTGGATAACGGAGGATGTGTAGTGAAACATAAAAGGCAATTCCAATCACTCCACCAGAAATGAAGCACCAGAAAGGACGGCTTTTCAATGCAGCCCAACGTGCCTGAACAAAATATAGAATCAAAATAACCGGGGCATACATTGCTCCTGCCGGGTGCGTTTCGAAAGCCGCGCCCAGCAACAGTCCCGCTGCAAAATGAGGCCATGTTTTTGATTCATTCCTCAACGACAGGGCGATCGCGCAGAAGCCAAAAGCGGCTACAAGAATATCGTACCGAGCCAGGTGCGACGAATACAGAAATGATCGTGACAACGCGACCAGACAAAGCGTCAACCACGCAGAATTCGAATTCTCCAATCGGCGCCCAATCGAAAACACGCTTGCCAGGAGGAGAAAACCTCCAAGTAAAGACAAAAATCGGAGCGGTTCTACGCCGGGCGCGGAGGATGTTAGAAAAGTTAGATGTTGGAGATAATTTGGAATCCATGGAAAATAAGTCCAATAGCCGGGGAATCTATCGAACACGCCACGATCGAGAGGTCCGAACGCCTGCTGCGTTGTCCGAAAAGCCCAGGCTCTGCTTCCAAACCATCCTTCATCAACAAAAAGAGCCGGGTAGCGTTGAAGCGTGGCAATGTGAACAAGTGCTAAAAACAGAACAAGCGCAAGCTTCGATGTGATACTTTTTCCTACAGGAAGTTTCCCGCGTAGCTCCATCAACTGGATCAGATTCGACCATACGGTTCGCGGGTTTCTCACCTTAGATGTGCCACTTTGCCGCGGTCGTATGGCGGTAGGAACGTTGATCATGCGGCATCCGATCTCCCTGGCTCGCAGGATAAGCTCCATTACAACACTCCATCCACGGCCTGTTGAAGTAAGCTTGATTTGTCTCAGAACCGCGACGCGAATCATAAAGATGCCCTGAAAACGTGGAAATCCACGGAAAAGCATTTTGTATAGTACACGTTCGCCCGCGGAAAGAAATTTGCCGTATAGAGAATCGGAGCGCTCCGGCAAGTAACCAAGCACCAGATCATTTTGTTTCATCTGTGCTGCAAATTGCGACAGGATCGATGCAGGAAACTGCCCATCGGCGGGAAAGAATGTTAGATATTCAAAGTTTGCTTCTGCAAAACCGGTACGGTAAACACCACCCAATCCGCGATTTTCCGGATGATGGATCACGCGTACCTTCGGAAGTTCTTCCGCCAGTTGATCCGCAAGCGTGCCAGTACCATCCAAGCTTCCATCGTCAATAATGAGAATTTCCGATTGCGTGCCTAGCGTTGTTAGCTCGCTGTCGATTTCTTCAACTACACGCCGGAGACTGGCAGCTTCATCATAAGCCATAACGACAACGGAAACTCCGTATTGCGCAGGATCCGATGGATTCACTGATATCAAATCTGCTGCCACGCGGCTTGCAGGCGGGAACAGATCCACTCCTGATCCTCTCGCAGGAGCTGCGGAAAAATTGGTAACGCTATGGTCAACCAGTCCGCTTCCAGCGCGTTGGGATAATCCTGGACTTTGAATCCGTACTTCTTGTAATAACTCAACAAATACGGGGCATGTGCTCCCGGCCGTGTTTCAATTCCATCTGAAGCCAGCGCGTGGATCAACTTATTACGCCGGTCAGAAAGCGACCGGAGGCTTTCGATATGATGGGTGTCCGTTTTGATTTTACAAACATACGACTGATAAGAGTGTACAGAAGATTGCGACGCGGAAGGCGATTCCAGCCAATCATGCAAGGACGAGTTGCCGATGAGATCATCATAATTTTTTGCGCATGCCTTGCGCATTTGCAATACGGATGGAAGTTTCTGAAATTGAGTTAGTCCAATTGCCGCTTGAAGATCGGTCATGCGATAGTTGTATCCTAGCACGGTGAAATCGGGAGAAACTGATGCGCCATCGGACCCGATATTTCGGAACTGAAGAAAGGACCGGTAATAATTCTCGTTATCGGTTACCAACATTCCTCCTTCTCCTGTTGTAATCGATTTACGCGGATGAAAGCTAAAGCAACCAATTTGACCGAATCTCCCAACATGTTCATTCTTGTAATAGCTTCCCAATGCGCAAGCGGCATCTTCGATCACCAGCACTTCTTCGGATAAATCCATAAGAGCCGACATTTCAGCGGCGAGCCCAAAAAGGTGTACCGGAATAATTCCACGAGTCTTTGACGTAATTCGAGCACGTGCGGATGCGGGGTCTATGTTAAACGTGAAGGGATCTATGTCGCAGAAAACAGGAGTTGCGCCTGTGCTTTCCACTGCATTGACCGTGGAGATCCAAGTAAATGCGGGGACGACCACTTCTACACCCGGACCAAAACCGGCTGCCAGGGCGGCGACATGCAACGCGGCTGTGCAGGAAGAGACGGCGACTGCATACTTTCGGCCGACGAAATTCGCTACCCGCTTTTCAAAGTCAGCGACCTTTTTTCCCTGCGAGACCCAGCCGCTTCTGAGCACTTCAATGACGGCGTTTTCTTCTGCCGAATCAAAAAACGGACGGGTTATAGGAATCTTCACTGAAGCCGTTCCCGGAGAACTCTTGCTGGAACTCCTGCGGCTATCGTGTAATCAGGGATGCTGGTATGAACAACAGCGCCGGCTCCGATTTGCACTCCCTTTCCGACTGTCACACCCGGCAAAATTGTTGCGTTTGTTCCGATATCGCTGTCCTCACCAATCTGGACTTCGGCAAAAATGATTTCTCCTTCCAGCAAAGATTTGTATCTGCCTTCATCCTGATGATAGGAAGTGATGATTCTTACAGAAGGTCCGATTCCAACACGAGCCCCAATGATCAGTCCGCCCGCGCTATGAAAAAAACAGAATTGACCGATCCACACATCATCCTGGATTACCATATCATTCTGGTAGTAACCTTTCAGGATGGAATAGTGTCCAACATACACATTGCTTCCAATCGCAATGTTCTCCGGATGAAACACGAGTACACCCTCTTCAAAAATGACATTCTCGCCGATGCTTTTAAATTTGGACCGATCAATTTTTCCCGAGCCGTGACTGTGAAACGATCTCACGCTTCGACCCTTGTGGCGTAGAATGCGGCCGTTCTTCGAATTCCTTCTTCCAGATCAACCTTTGCTTCGAACCCAATTAGATCGCGGGCTTTCTCGACACTCGGAATGCGCAGCTCCACATCCACGTAATCTTTTCTGACAAAACTGATCTGTGATTTGGAATTCAAAACACGAATCACTGTGTTGGCCAACCCATAAATGGTCGTAACCGCACGCGAGTTTCCGACATTGAAGGATTGTCCTATTGCCCTCGGATGCTCCAGAGCCAGTAACACAGCATCCACCATGTCCTCCACATAGCACCAGGCGCGGATTTGTGTGCCATCTCCATGGATTTCGATCGGTTCGTTGCGGATCGCGCGCAAAACAAAGGTTCGCAGGGCGCCTTCTCCAACCTGACCGGGCCCGTAAACATTGAAAGGACGCACGACGGTCGCGGGCAGGTTCCTTTCCTGATAGTACGCAATCGCAAGATGCTCCTCCGCCAGTTTGCTGACTGCATATGTCCACCGCGCTTCTCCTACTGTTCCCATTATGGCTTTATCTTTTTCTCTGGAACGGAATGCCTGTTGTCCGAAAACTTCACTGGTGGAAAAGCAAAGAACACGATCGCAATGCTCTAACCGGGAAGCAGCTTCCAGAACATTTGCGGATCCGACCATGTTCACCCGCATCGTGGTGACCGGGCTGAGAATCACTGTGTCGATTCCGGCAATTGCCGCGCAGTGAATCACAACATCGGCGCCACTGATGGCTTGCATCAGCGAATCCTGGTCCAGAACATCTCCCTGTACCACGGTCAGCCTGGAACTATCAGCGATTTCCTTATCCTTCAGCGAATTCCTTCTAAAGTTATCGAAGATTGTGACTGAATTATCCGGAAGAAGCTTTTCAGCAAGCGTGGAACCGATAAAGCCTGCTCCGCCGGTGATAAAGATGTTCTTGCCTGTCAGCATATTTCTTCCACGCTACTATTACCGGAGAGCCGGTAAGACTTTCCGCAGCCGTAGCATTTATCCGGATTATTTGCAAACGACAGCTTCTCTCCACATTCGCACATCCAGCCGGAGATTTTCGCGGGAATACCTGTGACGAGCGCATAATCAGGAACATTTTTTGTAACTACGGCGCCTGCGCCAACGAATGCGTAACGTCCGATGCGAGTACCTGCCAGAATTGTGCAGTTTGCTCCGAGACTTGCGCCCCGGCCTACTTGTGTTTCCTGAAATTCAAATTTACGCGGGACGGCGCTTCTGGGATTAATCACATTCGTAAACACCATTGAAGGTCCGCAAAAAACATCTGATTCGAGTGTAACTCCTTTGTAAATAGAGACATTATTCTGAATCTTCACGTTGTCACCGATTGTTACCTCAGGACCGATCATGACATTCTGAGAGATTACGCAATTTTTTCCGATCTTCGAATTGGAAAGAATGTGCGAAAAATGCCAGATCTTCGTTCCTTCTCCTACCTGTACATCCGGATCGATATAGGAGGAGGGATGGACAAAATAGGAACTTCGCTTTTGTTCCCCGGGCATAATTGCTCTACCGTTTTCCTTTAGCGATTCTTCACTGGCAGACAAAACTTGTAAGACTCTCAGTCCTTCTGCTGCATCGGTTTTGGGCGTTTTTCCTTTTTGGATGCATTCCAGGAAATGCAAGCATTCCGCCAGGAGAGGTTCGGTGGAATCCAAGGGGATCGATTCACTCTCCTTTTTATGTGTGACCACCGTTCTGTTTTGCCACTCTATTGTGTGTGGATACAGGACCAGTTTTTCCGCGGCTGTATCATCAAAGACAGCCATTTTCCTGTCGCCTACCACGACCAGTTTTTGTTCTTTTAGTGGATGCATCCAAGATACGAAAATGTGTGCTTTCACCCCGCTTGCAAAGTCAAGTGTCGTCAGTGTTAGATCGTAGATTCCTTTCTGTATGTATTGCCCGCCAGTACATCTCACCTCTTCTGGAAATTCTTCCAACAGCATCAAGATTGTGGAGATGTCATGGGGCGCGAAACTCCAAAGGATATTTTCTTCTCTTCGCACTTTTCCAAAATTCAAACGATGCGAATTGATGTACAGAATTTTCCCAAATTCACCGTGCTGTAGGAGTTCCTTCAATTTTAGTACGGCCGGATGGTAATTCAGAATGTGTCCCACCATCACTATTTTCTTCAGCTGCTGTGCCAGTCGCAGTACATCTTCTCCTTCACTTAGTGCGAAAGCCAGAGGTTTTTCAACGAACACATGTTTTCCTGCGGACAACGCTGCGCATGCCAGCCGGGCATGAGTAACCGCCGGAGTCGCAATCGCAACTGCATCGACGGCGGGATGCTGAAGCATCTCCTGGAAGTCTTCGGTCAGAACTGCGTCGGGGGCTATCGAACGCGCTGTTTCCTTTCCGTCAGGCGAAGGCTCACAAATCATCTTCAGCGCGCCAAGAGAGTGAAATACACGAACAAGGTTCCGACCCCATTGTCCGCACCCGGCGACGCCGATGTTGGGAGGAATCTTTGTGACAGGAGTTTTAGCGGATGTCAATACGTTACTAACCGAATGCAGAATAACAAAATACAGAGGGGGAGTCAAAAGACGGAATATGATCCTATTCTACCTGGCAAGTTTACTGTTAACGGACTATGGGTTTTGGATGGCGTCGTAAGAGGTGACGTTTTGCGATAGATCGTTGAAACGTTCGAGGCCAAGCTCTAACAGACGATCGAGCAAATTATGAAAAGAAACGCCACTAACTTCCCAAAGTTTCGGATACATGCTGATGTTGGTAAACCCGGGAATCGTGTTGATTTCATTCACATAAAAAACTCCACTATCTCTATCCAAAAACAGATCCACGCGCGCCATTCCCGAACAGCCGATCGATTGAAAAGCGCGGATAGCCAGGTTCTGCACGGCATCAATCTGTTTTGATTCCAGCCTGGCAGGAATATGTAACTCTGTGCTGTCTTCGATGTATTTGGCAGTGTAGTCGTAGAATTCACGTTTCGGAACCAGCTCACCGGGCAACGACGCTTGCGGCTGCTCGTTCCCCAATACAGACAGTTCGAATTCCCGGACATTCATTCCTTTTTCTACGATCACTTTTGAATCGTATCGCGCAGCATCTTCAAAAGCATCAGGAAGCTCACTGCCGTCATGAACCTTGTGAATGCCGACACTGGAACCGAGATTCACAGGTTTAACAAAAATGGGATAAGGGAAACTGGATTCGATCTGAACGATGATTTCTTGCTGGTTCGTTTTCCATCTCGACCTGTAGAACCATAAATACGGCGCAACAGGCAAACCGGACTGAACGAACATAGCCTTCATCAGTGCTTTGTCCATCCCAACAGCAGATCCAGCAACTCCAGCCCCAACATAAGGAATTCCTGCAGATTCCAAAGCTCCTTGAATGATTCCATCTTCACCGTGTGTCCCATGCAACACAGGAAAAGCGATGTCGATGATGAGCTGAGCTTGTGCGGTATTCAACTGCGGCTTGCTAAAGCCTGGATATAGAAAAACACGCTCTTTTAAGTTTTTCGCGTTAGCGGGAAGCTGGTCAATTCCAATATCGACCCGCCACCAGAACCCGTTCTTGTCGATGAAGATTGGATACACATTGTGTTTGTTCTTCAACGTATTGTAGATCGAACGTGCGGATCGAATTGAGATTTCGTGCTCTCCCGATCGGCCACCATATAACAAGGCTACACGCAGGGAACTCATGACTCATTACTCATTGCTTTGGCACTATTCTTGGAAGAAACCCATTTTGCGGAACTTATCGTATCGAGAGTGAGTGCGGTCATTCCAGTGTAATTTACTGACTTCAACAAGATGTCGTTGAATCGCCTGCTTGAGCAATCCGGCTGCGGCTTCCCAATCTGCATGTGCGCCTCCCAGTGGTTCAGGAATGACTTCATCAATCATCCCCAAATTCATAAGATCAGCTGAGGTCAAGTGCAAGTTCTGTGCCGCATCTTCTGCTTTTCCGGTATCGCGGTAAAGTATCGAAGCGCATCCTTCCGGCGAAATTACTGAGTAAATAGAGTATTGCAGCATGAGAACTCGATCGGCGACCCCCAGCGCTAGCGCACCTCCGCTTCCACCTTCTCCGATAACCGCTGCGATCGTAGGAACTTTCAATCGCGCCATTTCACGCAAGTTGAGTGCAATCGCTTCGGATTGTCCACGTTCTTCCGCTCCAATTCCGGGGTAAGCGCCCGGAGTATCGATGAGAGTGATGATCGGATGATGAAATTTTTCCGCGAATTTCATGAGTCTGAGAGCTTTACGATACCCTTCCGGATTGGGCATTCCGAAGTTCCGGTAAATTCTCTGTTTGGAATCACGCCCTTTTTGATGTCCGATCACCATCACGGGCCGGCCTTCAAAATTTGCCATGCCTCCGACAATCGCGGGATCATCCGAGAATTTCCGGTCTCCATGCATCTCCATGAAATCGGTGAATAGCCGCTGGATGTAGTCCAGAGTATAGGGACGTTGAGGATGGCGCGCGACCATCGTAATCTGCCAGGGATTCAGTCTGGAGTAAATCTCTTTCCGGAAGCGGGTCAGTTTGTCCCGCAATCTTTCGATCCGTTCCGCCGTTTCAGGACGGTCCGAGTAAATCGAAAGATCCTCGATTTCCCGTAGCAAATCGACAATAGGCGCTTCAAAGTTGTAATTACCCATAGGCTCACTCTGGAGGGCGGGCGTCCCTGCCCGCCATAGACGATGATTCTGGCGGGCGCGGAGGCCCGCCCTCCGAAAACTATTATTTTACATCAGCTTTGCCGGTTTGCCATTCCACGCAGTTCGGGCCGAGCAGCTGCTCCAAGGCAAAGACGAAATCACGGGAGGGTCTCACACGAAAAACAGGCGAAGGGGAAAGAGACGCGACAAACTGTTCCGGTCTTTTCAAAACGAAAACCAGATTGCAATCGCCGCGATATTGCTCCACGATCGATTTCAATCGGTCAATCTTTTCATTTTCCATTCCGGGAAGGTAAATGTGGACTTTCAACTGTTGCGAAAGAAGCTCGCGCGCATTTTTCATCGGAATCACATCGGAGGCAATTAGTTTTCGTGTCTCTTCTTCAACTTCAAGACGGCCACGAACGATCAACTCCGCCTCCGGCATGATTTCCAGCATGTTATTGCGGAAAAGTTCGGGAAAAACAGTGATTTCAATCATTCCTGTTAAATCTTCAAGCTCCAGATATGCCATGAAATCCCCTTTGCGGGTTTTGACTTGCTTGATAGCGCCGATGATGCCACCAACCAAAACCTCTTTGCCGTCCCATGTGCTGTCGATATTCTCCAGCGAAGTTGTATACGTTTCGAGCAACTCTTTGTGTTTGTGCAAAGGATGGCCGGAAATGTAAAACCCGAGCGTTTCCTTTTCGTGAGCTAGCTTTTCCTGTTCCAGAAAATCTTCCGAGCTTGCAACTTTCGAAATGACGGGCCTGACCTCGCTCAAATCGAACAGAGTAGCCTGACCGGCGTGTCTCTCTTTGCGAGCAACATCTTCCAGGATGTGATCGAGTTGCTGGATCAATTGTTTGCGCGGGACTTGGAAGCTGTCCATGGCCCCCGATTTAATGAGACTCTCCACAACCCGCTTGTTTACGGCGCGTGTATCGACACGCTCATAAAACTGCTCTAGAGATTCGAACTTACCCTGTTCGCGGGCTTTTGCTATCGATTGAATTGCCGCTGCGCCAACATTTTTTATTGCAGCAAGACCGAATCGAATCGTATCCCCTTCTACACTGAATCGTTCTCCGCTGTCATTGATATTCGGTGGTAAAATCCGGATGCCCATGTCGCGACATTCGTGGAAATATCTGACGACTTCTCCCCGTCTGTCGATTTGACTGGAGAGTAGAGCGGCGAGAAAAGGTTCGGGGTAGTAGGTTTTTAAATACGCCGTTTGATAAGCAACCAGAGCATAAGCAGTGGAATGCGATTTATTGAATCCGTATTGCGCGAATTTCTCCATTAAATCGAAAAGTTCAGCCGCTTTACTTGCATCAATGCTACGTTCTTTGGCTCCGTGAACGAAGCGTTCGCGTTGGGCCTGCATTACATCCATCTTTTTCTTGCCCATCGCGCGCCGTAGCAGATCGGCTTCTCCCAGACTAAAACCGCCAATCTTGCTTGCAATTTGCATTACCTGTTCCTGATACACGATGATGCCGTACGTCTCTTTCAAAAAAGGTTCCAGCTGAGGCAGGAGATACTGGATTTTTACTTTTCCATGTTTGCGCGCGATGCAGTCCTCCAGCATTTGCATCGGCCCAGGCCGGAACAACGCGTTCAGCATTATCAGATCTTCAAAACGCTCCGGTTTGAATTTCCGGAGCAGAGCTTTCATCCCCGAACTTTCAAACTGGAACACGCCATTTGTTTTTCCTTCGGTGAATAACTGATAGACCTTCGGATCATTGAGGGGAATATCGAGCAGGCGGATTTCTTTTCCCAGATATTCGCGAATGTATTGCAACGTGTCATCAAGAATCGTAAATGTAGCGACTCCAAGAAAATCCATTTTCAGGAGTCCCAGCCGCTCGAGAACTTTCATGTCGTACTGAGTCGTGATGACGTCTTCCTTGCTTCGGAATAAAGGTACGAGTTCCATGAGCGGTTTCGGCGCAATCACAACGCCGCCCGCATGAATGGATGCATTGCGCACAAGCCCTTCTAACTTTTTTGCGATATCAATCCATTCCTGAACTTTTTGATCTTTGATCGCTTCCTGTAAGGCAGGAGTATTTTGAATAGCGGAATCCAGGCTGATGTGCAGTTCATTGGGAATCATTTTCGCGAGTTTGTCACACTGGGAATAGGGAAATTCCATTGCGCGTCCCACATCGCGGGTCACCACCCGCGCAGCGAGCGTATTGTAAGTAATGATTTGCGCAACATTCTCCCGGCCGTATCGCTGTGTTACATAATCGATGACTTCACCGCGGCGGCGTCCGCAAAAGTCAATATCGATATCCGGCATGCTGATCCGTTCCGGATTTAAGAAACGCTCGAACAACAAATCATATTGAAGCGGATCGATGTCCGTGATCTGCAGGCAATAGGCAACCAGGGATCCTGCCGCTGATCCACGGCCCGGCCCCACAGGAATATTTTGTTCTTTTGAATGTTTGATGAAATCCCAGGTGATCAGAAAGTAACCTTCAAAACCCATTTGCTGGATCACGCTGATTTCCATCGCGAGGCGTTGCTCGTATTCCCACAACTGATGCCGCAGCTGCTTTTCTTCCTGCATTTTTTCCAGTTTTGGCAAGCGGGCCTTGTAACCTTCTCTTACGATTCGTTCAAAGTAAGCGGCGGGAGTGTATCCTTCCGGCACCGGAAACAATGGAAGGAGATATCCTTTTGTTCTCAGGTCCACATCGCATCTTTTTCCAATTTCACCCGCGGTATGAATGGATTGCGGCAACTCGCGAAAGACATGCATCATTTCTTCCGGTGATTTGATGTAGAAGCCATTTGTTCCGAAACGCATCCGGTTCTGTTCGCTGAGAGTCCTGTTTGTCTGAATGCAGAGTAGAACATCATGCGCATGAGCATCTTCCTTGTGGATGTAGTGACTATCGTTTGTGGCCACGAGCGGAATTTCCAAGCGCGAAGCCATTTGCACAAGCTGCGGATTGATGCGCAATTGATCTCCAAGTCCATGATCCTGGATTTCAAGGAAGTAATTCCCCGCGCCGAAAATTTCCCTGTATTCGCCGGCAACTTTCATCGCTCCATCAAAATTGCCGTTCAAGAGATTGACCGCAACCTCGCCGCTCAGACAACCGCTTAGGACAATCAGTCCTTTGTGGTATTCCGCAAGAAGTTCTTTATCCACGCGGGGTTTGTAGTAGTAACCCTCAAGATTAGCGCGCGAAACAAGACGAACAAGATTCTGATAACCTTCATTGTTTTCGGCAAGCACAACGAGATGAAAATTGTTTTCTTCCGTGTCGCTTGGCTTGCCCGTTTTATCCAGGCGGCTCGCCGGCGCAACGTACATTTCGCATCCGATGATCGGTTTAATCCCTTTCTTGCGCGCAATATCATGAAACTCAACTGCGCCAAAAAGGTTTCCGTGATCGGTCAGAGCGACCGAGTTCATCCCCAGCAGTTGAACCTTGTCGATTAATTTTTCAATCTTGCAGGCGCCATCCAGCAAGCTGTAATCAGAATGTAAATGTAAATGCGTAAAATCCATATTTGTATCGCCGGCTAAAAGCCGGCGGTCTTCAATGCCGGCAGAATGCCGGCGCTCATTTCTATTCCCACTCTATGGTGCCCGGTGGTTTTGAAGTTATATCGTAGACGACTCGATTGATTCCTGAAATTTCATTGACAATGCGGCTCGAAATTGCGGCAAGCACCTCGTAAGGAAGGCGCGCCCAGTCCGCGGTCATTCCATCCTGGCTGTGCACGGCGCGCAAAGCAATAACGTGGCTGTACGTGCGATTGTCACCCATGACTCCGACGCTTCGCACAGGCAAAAGGACGGCAAAGGATTGCCATAGTTGCCGGTACAATCCTGCCTTCACAATCTCTTCTTTGACAATTGCATCCGCTTTTCGCAACAGATCCAGTCTTTCGCGGCTCACCGGGCCCAGGCATCGAACCGCCAGACCGGGTCCCGGGAAAGGCTGCCGGTAAAGAATCTCTTCGGGCAGACCCAGCGTGGCGCCAATTCTGCGCACTTCGTCTTTGAAAATCTCACGAAACGGCTCTATTAATTCTAATTTCATAGTTCTAATCAAATCGATGAGATTGTGATGGGTCTTGATTACCTGCGCAGTTCCTCTATAACCGCCACTTTCAATCACATCGGGATACAGAGTGCCCTGAGCGAGATAGTGGAGTCCTTCCGTTTCGGATGCAATCCTTTCGAAAATTTCCACAAAAGCGCGCCCGATGATCTTCCGTTTCTCTTCGGGATGCTCCACGCCCTCGAGCCGGGTCAGAAAATAATCGGCAGCATCGTAGTAGCGGACATCGAGTCCGGCGGAACGCAACCGCGTGCAAACCTGTTCCCCTTCATTCCAGCGCAGCAGGCCATTGTCGATAAACACCGGCAGCAGGGCGTCGCCCGCTCCACGTTTTAGAAGAAATGCCATCACGGTGCTGTCGACACCGCCACTCAGAGCGCAAAGTATTTTGCCTTTTTTGACTGTTTCGCGAATCCAATTCTCCGTTTCTTCGATGAACGACGCGGGCGTCCAATTCGGGCTGCATCCGCATACTTCAAAAACAAAGTTCCGGAGGATTTCTTTCCCTTTCGGGGTGTGGATGACTTCCGGATGAAATTGGAGGCCATAGATTGATCCACTCCTGTTGCGCATGACAGCAATCGGAGAATTGGAACTGCACGCAATCGACTGAAACCCGGGCGGGGTTCGCGTGATCCGATCGCCGTGGTTCATCCAGACATCCAATCGCGGACCGAGATCGCGAAATAGTGGATCGTCCTGTACCTCGATCGTTGCTGGACCATACTCGCGGCGTTCAGAGCCCGTCACTTCTCCACCCAATTGATACGTGATGAGTTGCATCCCGTAGCAAATTCCTAGAATAGGCAGGCCCATTTGCAGCAATTTGGGATCGCTGTGAAATGCATTCTTTTCGTAGACTGATGCAGGACCTCCTGAAAGCACAATCCCTTTTGCGTTACGGCTGCGAATTTCTTCGGGAGTGACATCGTGAGGCACTATTTCGGAGTAGACGTTCAGTTCGCGGATTCTGCGCGCTATGAGCTGAGTATATTGCCCACCAAAATCAAGAACCAGTATCGTGTCCCTTTTCAATTTTCAGTCGTCCGGTTAAAACGGTAGATTATATTATAGAATTTAAATCTTTGTTTCCTTCGTTATCTTCTGTTTAAAAAATGAAGTTATCAACTGCGCAGAAAGAAGAGTTGTTCGGAAAGGGTTATACGAAAATCCCGGGGGTCGTCGGGCAAAAATTCATCAACGTAGCTTTGCGGGCGATCAATCATTCGCTGGGAAAGGGGATGGACCCTGAAAAAATTCCTGTTTACCGTTCGACTACATATTGCCCGGAGTTGGTTCATAAGGAACCCGTTCTGGATTTGCTTTATGAGACTCCCGCATGGGAAATTGTGGAGTCCGCGATAGCGCCGCGTAAATTCAAGCTGGAGGGTGGCGCTCAGATCGCGTTGCGGTTTCCGGTGATGCAAACACCTGGAGCTCTTCATCCTCATATCGATGGGATGTACAACTCCAACAACAAACTGCGCAAAGGGAGCATCTTCAGTTTTACAGCGCTTGTTGGAATTCTACTGAGCGACGTGCCGAACGAATTTTGGGGAAATTTTACAGGATGGCCCGGGACGCACCGTTTGTTTGCTGATTACTTCAGGCAACACGGCACGGATATTTTGAAAACCGGCTTGCCCCCTGTGAAGCTTCCCGAACCGGAACAGATCAAGGGAAAAGCCGGGGACATGATTCTTTGTCACTATTTAACCGCGCATACTGTGGTAGTGAACGTTTCGCCTTATATTCGTTATGCAGTTTTTTACCGGTTAAGACATGTATATCACGCTTCCCATGGACAGAAAGTATTTACCGATCTGTGGCATGAATGGCCGGCCGTGCGAGATCTGAGATGAAAGGAGTATTTGAATTACCTGGTGACAAATCGATATCGCACCGCATTTTGATGCTGGCTGCGCTCGCGAGTGGTGCCTGCAAGATTCGTAATCTGAATAGCGGCGACGACTGCGCCTCCACGGTTCAGTGTTTGCGACAGCTTGGAATTGGTGTTGAAGGCGAGATCGTGATTCATCCCGCTCCTTTTCAGATTCCCGATCAGCCGCTCGATTGCGGAAACTCCGGCTCGACGATTCGCATGCTAACCGGCCTGCTCGCAGGTCAGGATATTCCAGCGACTCTGATCGGAGATCTGTCCCTGATCCGACGTCCGATGCGAAGATTGGCGGAACCTTTGCGGCAAATGGGCGCCGTGTTGCGATTGCGTGATGAAGAATTTCCGCCGATCGTTCTGGATGAGGGGATCAAACGGGCGATCATTTACCGAATGCCTATAAATAGCGCGCAGGTGAAAACCGCGATCTTGTTTGCAGGAATGCGCTTTCCTGGAACTCGGGTTTCTGAACCGGTTCCTACCCGCGATCACACCGAACGTTTGTTTGAGCATTTCAAATTTCAACCGGGTAGAACTTCCATTCCGTCCTTCGAATACGATGTGCCGGCAGATCCCTCTTCAGCCGCATTTTTTATCGTGGCCGCTTTGCTAAGAAGGAATTCGGATATCACGTTTAAGAACCTGTTGATGAATCCTTACCGCGTTGCATATATGCGAAAATTGCATCAGGCCGGCGCGCCGATCGAAATCAAGAACCGGCGCCTGGTTCAAAATGAACTGGTTGCCGATGTTAGAGTGCGGAGCGGTGTGCTTATGTCTCCCATTCAAATTCTGCCTGAGGAAGTTCCATCGCTGATCGATGAAATTCCCGTTCTTTCCTTAATAGGAACTGTGTGTGGTTTTGATGTCTCCGGCGCCCAGGAACTTAGATTAAAAGAATGTGATCGCATTGAAGCAATGGTTTCGAATCTCCAAACAATGAACGTTCGGGTTGAGGAAAAAGAAGATGGTTACCGCGTATGGCCCGGAAACTTTCGTGAGACTGTCGCCAGAACGTTTGGCGATCACAGAATAGCGATGACTTTCGCCGCTGCGGGAATGGAACTGGATGATCCCGATTGTGTAAAGATCAGCTTTCCGGAGTTTTTTTCAATCCTGGAAGAGGCAGAGCTCTGATAAGTTCCACGACTTGTTCGGGTGTGCCGGAAGCATCAATCGTGTGATGCGCTTTCTTGTACTCCTCATACCGGTCTGTGTAAAGCTTTTCCGCATTCTTCCACAGAGGCCGCGTGGGATCTGCTCCCAGGCGTGAAACGAGCTGCGCATAAGGCACGTCCAGAAACAAAACCGCACCCTGTTGCAGCATCCATTCGCGGTTGTGAATGAAACATCCACCGCCTGTTGCCATGATCAATGGATCCATTTGAAATTTTTGAAGCAGTTCGGTTTCTTGGTTGCGGAAAAATGGTTCCCCGTAGCGCTCGAAAACTTCGGCAGGCGAAAGGGATAATTTGTATTCAATCTCCTGGTCCAGATCGATGAAGGGAAGCCCTGTTTGTTCGGACAGAAGTCTTCCGACCGTGCTTTTGCCCGATCCCATAAAACCGGTCAGATAAATCCGCATATAATATGTAGCTCGTTATGGATCAGCTATTACTACCTTCTTACGCAAAAATCAATCTGATTCTGCGTGTTCTCGGGAAACGTCGAGACGGTTATCACAACCTGGAAACTGTCTTTCAGACCGTCGATTTGCACGACGAACTGACATTGCGATTTTTCCCCAGCGATCATTTTCATCTAGTTTTGAACGTCGGTGACAGCGACATACCGCCCGATAGCAGCAATTTGATCTACCGGGCGTGCCATTTGTATCACGATACTTATCCGTTTTCAGAGCGCGTTGAGGTGGATATTGTAAAGAGAATTCCACTGCAGGCTGGACTCGGTGGTGGTTCGAGTAATGCGGCGACGATGCTGATTGCTCTTTCGCGCCATTTCGGCTGGCCGTTATCCCGCGCCAAACTCCTCACACTAGCCCGAAAACTGGGATCCGATGTCCCTTTCTTCTTGTATGGAGGTACTGCCCTCGGTACGGGACGAGGAGAAAAGATCCGGCAACTGCCTGATTGGCCAGCCTTTCCGGTCCTTTTGGTTCATTCGAATTATCCTTGTTCAACCCCAACGGTTTACAGGGCATTTGACGACGCCAATTTGTTGACACAATCCCGTGATTCCATTAAGATACATTTTGATCAACGGCCGGAATCCCTGAGGGAACTTGTCTCTCTCATCGAAAACGATCTGGGACAGGTTGTTTTCGCACTTAATCCAGAAACAGATTCCATCAAGAAACAGTTAGCTGAAACAGGCGCCGTGACTGTTTCCGTAACGGGAAGCGGGTCGACACTGTTTGCGCTGTATGATTCGGCCGAAGATCGGGAGAAAGCGATTGCCAGGTTTCCAAATTGCACTCCCACTCGTTTCGTTACAAGAGCGGAGTACGACCAGAAAGTGACTAGTCACTGAGGTAGGGGCAGGCCTTGTGCCTGCCCGTGAAGGGCGACCACAAGGGTCGCCCCTACCAGTCACTAGTCACTTTTTGGGGAGTCGCCAAGCGGCAAGGCACGGGTCTTTGGAACCCGCATTCGGAGGTTCGAATCCTCCCTCCCCAGCTCAAATAGTGCTGAGCAATGAGTGCTGAGCAATGAGACCCGCTAACCGGACTCATTGCTCATTACTCATTACTTTGGAACTTAAAGAAGATGGATCGATGCAAAATATTTAGCGGAAACGCTAATCCGGAATTGGCAGAAGAAGTTTGCGAGAACATGAGCCTTTTGCTTGGCAAATCTCATCTGACTCGTTTTAGTGATGGGGAATCCTATTTTCAGATACTGGAAAATGTGCGTGGTGTGGATGTGTTTATCATTCAACCCACCTGTTCGCCCGTGAATACAAACTTGATGGAGCTGTTGATTATGATTGATGCATTCCGCCGCTCCTCAGCGGGACGAATCACGGCAGTGATTCCATACTACGGATATGCGAGGCAGGATCGGAAGGATAAGCCGCGGGTGCCCATTACAGCCCGCCTGGCGGCCGATTTGATTGCGCGCGCCGGCGCCGATCGTGTGCTGACCATGGATCTGCACGCGAATCAAATTGTCGGTTTTTTTGCAATACCGGTTGACCATCTCTACGCGGCTCCCGTTCTGTTGAAATACATCAGCGATCAAAAATTGCCAAATCTGACGATTGTTTCTCCGGATGCCGGTGGCGTGGAACGGGCCCGGGCCTTTGCTGTGCGCCTCGATGCGCAACTTGCGATCGTTGACAAGCGCCGCGTCGGACCAAATGTTGCTGAAACAATGAATGTGATTGGAGATGTGAAAGGACGCACCTGCGTGATTGTTGATGACATGATTGATACGGCAGGTACCCTTACAAGCACCTCGAAATCGCTGAAGGATCAGGGCGCCGAAAGAATTCTTGCTACGTGTTCTCACGGTGTTCTTAGCGGTCCGGCCATTGAACGGATTGAGAATTCTTCGATCGAAAAAGTACTGGTGACGAACACGATTCCGTTGCGCCCAGAAGCGCAGCGTTCAGAAAAATTCGTGAGATTGTCTGTTGCCGAATTGCTGGCAAGAGCGATCATCAATATTCATAAAGAGACTTCCGTTTCGGAATTATTTGTCTAGATTCACCGCAGAGAACTAAGAGAGCGCGGAGCAAAGAAAAAGAAAATTTTTTCTCTGCGATCTCAGCGTACTCTGCGGTAAAAAATAAGGAGAATTTGTCATGGATCAGATTGTGATAGAGAGCAGCGTACGGGAGACCAGAGGAAAAGGGTCGAATCGAAAACTGCGACGTTCTGGAAAAATACCGGCGATTCTTTACGGTCATAAAAATGAGAGTGTATCGCTGGAAGTGGATCCCAAAGATATCTTTAAAATTCTTCATTCCGATTCGGGAGAAAACACCATTTTCGGTTTGAATGTGCCCGGTCGCGAGCGGCTGAATTGCCTGATTAAGGAATACCAGCTGGAACCCGTATCTCATATTCTTTTACACGCAGACTTCTATGAAGTCGCCATGGATGAAACCCTGGAAGTAAAAGTGCCTTTGGAAACGGAAGGGGAGTCCTATGGTGTCAAATCGGAAGGCGGTCTGATGGACATTGTGCACCGCGAACTTCACGTGGAATGTTTACCGGCAGATATACCGGAATCGATCGTTGTAAACGTTACAGAACTGAAAATCGGAGATATGATACGAGTTCGTGATCTTGTTGTAAGCGAGAAAATCAAGATTCTAGATGATCCGGAAACCGTCGTTGTGGCGATTGAACATCCGCGCGCAGAAGAGGTTGTAGCGGCAGTTCCTGTAGAAGGAGAAACGGAAGCAGAACCGGAAGTAATCAAGAAAGGCAAGGCCGCCGAACCGACGGAAGAGGAAGAAGAGAAGTAATCTGATCAAGCTAATTGCAGGACTTGGAAATCCAGGCAGCAAGTATGAACGGACCCGGCACAATGTCGGGTTTATGGCGATCGAGAAGCTGTTGGAAATTTCTCCTGCTGTGCAAAAGTGGTCCACTGAGACCGCAATGCTCTTTGAAACGGAAAAGTTTGGTTTGCTTTGCAAACCGTTAACGTACATGAATCTCTGTGGCAAGGCTCTGCTGGCTTTGTCACGTGAGAGGGATCTGCAGCCCCAGGAAGTGCTTGTCATTTACGATGACTTTGCACTGGCTCTCGGGATGATCCGGGTCCGCGCATCCGGAAGCTCGGGTGGTCATAATGGAGTGCAGTCCATCATTGATTATTTTGGAAGCACGCAGTTTCCACGAATCAGACTTGGAATCGAGACGGAAGAAATGGATAGCTGGGTCGATTTCGTGTTGAACAACTTCAAGAAAAAGGAGTTGCCGGTTGTTTCAGAAATGATCGATTCTTGTGCGGATGCTGTCGAATTGATCCTGAATGAAGGAATCACGACAGCAATGAATCGTTATAATCGCAAACAGACGCGACGCGCAGACGCATAGACGCGCTACGCAAGACGCTTTTTGCCTTGCTGTTCTGTCTGAAGAACGGCTTAAACCCGAATTCGGGAAAAACCAAAAGGAGGATTTCGTGAGTTACTACGAATTACTGGTGATCTTTTCGACAAATCTTTCGGAAGATGAAGAAAAGACCCAGGCATCTCAAACTGAAGACCTGATCACACATGAAAAGGGAACCATTCATCTGGCGGAACATTGGGGTAAGCGGAAGCTAGCATACACGATCAAGAAACAACGCCAGGGTTACTACGAATGGTTTTATTTTGAACTCGACCCCAGACGGATTGCAGAAATCGATAGAAAACTCAAGATGTCGGAAACCATTTTGCGGTTTCTGATTTTCAAGATGGAAAAGATTCAGATACAGAATCTGCACCGGGAGCTTGCGCGCCGGGAGGCAGCCGCGGCGCCACCCGCTCCACCCGAACCAGTCGCCACAGTGGAACCCGTGAATGAAGAAGAGGAAGTAACAGAATTGTTCGAAACACCACCGGAATCCGCAGACGAATCGGGAACCGAGATTACTGAGATTAAGGAGGAAGAAAATGGCAGCGCCAGGTAGACACCAACACCAACATCAACAGCAACAACAACAGCAGCAGCAGGACATGGGAGGCCGGCGTTACTTTTATCGCCGGAAACGCGTTTGCCGCTTTTGCAGCGAAAAAATGGATTACATCGATTTTAAAGATGTATCGCTTCTGCAAAGCTATGTTCCGGAAAGGGGACGGATCCTCCCGAGACGGATTACAGGGACTTGCGCATGGCATCAAAGGAAGCTTGGCATCGCGCTGAAAAAAGCCCGGATCGCGGCGTTAATTTCCTACGTAGGAGAATAGGGACGATGAAGGTAATACTGCTGGAAGATGTAGAACGCCTGGGAAGACGTGGATCGATCTTGAACGTTGCCAACGGATATGGCCGTAATTTCTTGATTCCGCGGAAGCTTGCGGTCCCCGCTACCGATGCAAACATGAAGTTTGCCGAAGTCCAAAACAAAAAGGTTCAGGTTCAGGAAGCAAAAGAAGAGAAAAGCGCTTCCGAGCTAAAGTCCGAATTGGAGAAGGTGTCGATCACGATTCCCATGAAAGCAGGGGAAGGTGAGGTACTTTTCGGATCAGTGACGTCAACGAATATCGCGGACGCTCTGGAAAAAGAAGGCTACACCATCGACAAAAGAAGAATCGAGCTGGAAGAACCGATCAAGAGACTGGGAGAATATCACGTAAGTGTGAAGCTGCACCGTAAAGTTGCAGCGGACGTGAAAGTCTCCGTCGTAAAAGAATAAGAAATTTAACGCAGAGACGCAAAGACGCAGAGAGAAGAAAATAATTATTTTTCTCTGCGTCTCCGCGCCTCTGCGTTATAATAGTTCTACTTGCTAGGATATGTCTGTTGATCTCATCACGGAACGGGGGCTGCCACACAGTCTGGATGCGGAACGTTGTGTGCTTGGTTCCATCATTCTGGAAAATGATTCCATCTATCAGGTGCTTGATCTTCTTTCCGGTGAAGATTTTTACGCAGAGACCCACAGAATTCTATACGACCGTTTTGTTGAGCTCGTAACCAAGTCGCGTGGAGTCGATCTCATCATTCTGAAAGAGGAGCTCAGCCGCCTGGGTGAACTCGAGCAAGTTGGCGGCATTACATATGTTGCTTCCTTGATCGATGCAGTACCAACCGCGCGTAACATCAGTCATTACGCTCAGATCATCAAGGAAAGGGCTGCTTTGCGCCGCTTGATTCTGGCGGGATACGAAATCATCGATTCGTGCTATAAGCAGGAAGAAGAGACCGAAGAGATCCTCAACAAAGCGGAACAAAAAATCTTTGCCATCGCAGAAAACAGGCTGACAACCGGTTTTTCTGCGTTAAAAGATCTTGCTGATTCTGCGTGGACCCGGATCAACTATCTCCATGAAAATCCAGGGGTACTTACAGGTCTTCCCACCGGCTTTGTGGATTTCGATAATATGACCTCCGGCTTGCAGCCTGGCGACCTTATTGTGATTGCAGGCCGACCCTCCATGGGGAAGACAGCTTTTGCCCTGAATATTGCTCAACACGTTGCGAGAGTCCGTAAAACCGTCGGCATTTTTAGCTTGGAGATGTCCAAAGAGCAGCTTATGCTCCGTTTCATTTGCTCTGAAGCGCAAGTCAATGCACACCGGCTCCGAAGCGGCGAGTGCACGCGTGAAGAATGGTCCCGCCTGATGAAAGCGATGGCGGTGCTGACAGAAGCAAGCATTTATGTGGATGATTCCAGCGGCCTGACTCCGCTGGATATGGGCGCAAAGTCCCGCCGTTTAAAAGCGGAACATGGTTGTGATTTGCTGATCGTTGATTATATGCAGATGATGAGAATGAAAGGCCGGTACGATAACAGGCAGCAGGAAATCACGGCGATTTCGCGCTCTTTGAAAGAGCTGGCAAAAGAATTGAATCTTCCTGTTGTTGCATTGTCACAGCTTCATCGCGGTCCGGAAACGCGCGGCAAAGACCATAAGCCGATGCTTTCCGACTTGCGTGAATCGGGCGCGATTGAACAGGACGCCGATCTGGTGTGTTTCATTTATCGCGAAGAAGTCTATGACGCTACCGAAGAGAACCGCGGGCTCGCAGAAATCCTTGTGCGGAAACAACGAAACGGCCCGATCGGCGATATTCCGCTGGTCTTCTTGAAGGAATGGACCCGCTTTGTTGATAAATATCAGTGATCTCTCCTTTCAACGTCCCACCTGGGCTGAGATCGACCTCGACATTTTTAGTTCTAATTATTTAGCAATTCGGGAAGCTGTTCAGCCTGCGCGTGTGCTTGCCGTCGTTAAAGCGGATGCGTACGGTCACGGCGCGATTGTTCTTGCCCGCGAGCTCCATCAACTCGGAATCGAACGATTGGGGACGGCGACAGCTCTGGAAGCAATTGAGCTTCGCAAGGCAGGCATTCGGACGCCTGTCGTGGTACTGAGCGGCATGACCGTTTCGCAGTTACCGCTGCTTCTTCAATACGATTTAATTCCTGCCGTTTATGATTTCGAATTCTTGAAGGCGCTGGATGAATTTACGGAAAAGCACCGCCGGGAAGTGGCGGTCCATTTGAAGGTCGATACCGGTATGGGGAGGCTCGGTTTTCAGCCGGACGAAGCAGCGATTGCATTCAAGAAAAAATACTCTTACGTCCGCGTGGAGGGTGTTTACACGCATTTTGCGAACGCTGATGTGCCCGAAGATAATTACACGCGTTTGCAGTTGCAGCGCTTTCTGGATTTTTGCGGCAAGGAAGATCTTCCAGTTCGTTATCGTCACGCAGCGAACAGCGCAGGCATTATCAATTTTCCAGAATCGCATCTGGATCTTGTGAGGCCGGGACTGGTTCTTTACGGTCTTTCCCCGGCCAGCGGGCTGGCAATTCCGCAACGCCCCATCCTTTCGTTGAAAAGCCGGATCATAGCATTGCGTCACATCGCGAAAGGGGAAACGATTGGATATGGAAGGACGTTTCGAGCCGCGCGCGATTCAGTCATCGCGACTGTTCCCTTTGGTTATGCGGATGGTTTGAGGCGCAATCTTTCGAACCGGCTCGAAGTTGAAGTGTGCGGAAAGCTGTGCAGGATTGCCGGAACAATTTCTATGGATCTTTGTATGCTGGATGTGACCGATGTTGCGAATCAGGTTAAATTACAAGAAGAAGTGACCTTCATCGGAACGCGTACGACTTGTTGGGACTGGGCGCGCCTTCTGGATACGATTCCGTATGAAATTACTTGTTTGATTGGAGCACGGGTTCCCAGAGTTTATGTTAAGAACGGCCAGGTTTGTGATGTCTACTATCCTTGATAGCAAAGTAGCGCGGGCGTTCCGCTTGCGAGATCTGCGCAGACGAGACGTCCGCGCTACATTGTTAAAAAAAGAAAATGAAAGGTAAGAAGAGCACTCAGTTTGTTTGCCAGGAATGCGGTGGAGTCAGCGCTAAATGGCTAGGGAAATGTCCGGATTGTGGAAACTGGAATTCGCTGGTGGAAGAATCAGTTGTAGCCCGCGAAACTTCAACCTGGACCGGATTGTCACAAAATCAGGCAGTTGTGTTAACAAGCGATCAGGAGGTTCCGGAGCAACCACGCACACCCACCGGTATTCCAGAGCTGGATCGTGTTTTGGGTGGAGGGATCGTTGATGGCAGTCTCATTTTGATTGGAGGCGATCCTGGAATCGGTAAATCTACTATCATGCTTCAGCTGGCCCACAAACTTTCGGAGCAAGGGAAAAAAGTCCTCTACGTATCGGGTGAAGAGTCGGAAAACCAGATCCGTCTCCGCGCAAACAGACTGAACGTGAATGGCGAAAACATATTTCTCTACACCGAGACATGCATGGAACGAATCCTCAGTGAAGCAGAAAAGATTTCTCCCTTCGCCATTATTGTGGATTCCATTCAAACCGCTTACACGCTGAAACTCCCGGCAATTCCCGGAAGCGTTGGGCAGATCCGTGAAACGGCGATGCAATTTCTCTCTTATGCAAAACAAAACAATGTTCCTGTTTTCTTGACCGGACATGTAACGAAGGAAGGACTCATTGCCGGACCTCGCATGCTGGAACATCTCGTTGATACGGTTCTCTATTTCGAAGGGGATAACAAACAGTTTTTCCGCATCGTGCGCGCTGTGAAGAATCGTTTCGGTTCCATCAACGAAATCGGCGTTTTTGAAATGAGCGCCCAGGGACTCCTTCCTGTCAAAAACCCTTCGCAGATGTTTCTTTCCGAACGGCCCGCTTCTTCCCCTGGGTCCGTCGTGATGTCCTGCATGGAGGGAACGCGACCTTTTCTTGTGGAGCTGCAAGCCCTCGTAACGGATAGCACATACGGAGTGGCCCGCCGCACATCCATTGGTTTGGATAATACACGCGTCACGATGCTCGTTGCCGTTTTGGAAAAGCGGATCGGCTACTACCTTGGCGGCCAGGACATTTTCCTGAACGTAGTGGGAGGCCTTTCGGTTGAAGATCCGGCAGCCGATCTCGCGATTTGCGCCGCGATTGTTTCCAGTCTAAGGAACAAAACGGTTGATCCACATACTGTATTGTGCGGCGAGGTTGGCCTAACCGGCGAGATCCGCTCCATCAACCATTTTGCCCTGCGGGCTTCGGAAGCGCAGAATCTGGGTTTTCAAAAAATCGTAGCTCCCTTAAGCAGTAAAGCCGATGGCGCAAACATCGAAATCATAGGCTGCGAAACGGTCCGCGATGCGCTTTCTTTCCTGGGCTCCAAGAGCTGAACCTCTTGATCCTCGTTTCCTTAAATAATTCAATGGTTTCCGGCGATTTTGTATTAGAATAATACGATTTTTGAAATCAGTGCAAAGCAATGAGCAACGAGGCATGAGACATGCATTGAAATTCTCATTACTCATGACTCATGACTCATTGCTGACACGAGGAGGTAAATACATTGAGTTTGCTCTTAAGCAGACTTGTGCTTGTGATGCTACTGGTCATCACAGGATATATTACGAAACCGTTTCAGGCTCCGAATCCATTCGCAGAGATTTACGGAATGGCTCTTGGTGGCATTCTAGGCATACTCATCATTTTTCTAGAAAGCAGAATCAGGGGCGTAGGGCCAAAAACCCTGATCGGATCTGTTATCGGTTTAGTTGTGGGGATCATCCTGGCGATACTGGTAAGTTTCTTGATAGGTAACTTCAATAGAAGTAAAGAAACCACTTCGATACTTCAAATATTTTCATTTTGCTTCTTCATTTACATTGGTTTGCTTTTGGGGAGTAAGAAGGCGGACTGGTTCGACCCGGCCAATTTGATGGCTTTATTCGGCGAAAAAGGTGAGAAGAAGAGTTACAAAATCCTTGATACAAGTGTGATCATCGATGGTCGTATTGCTGATTTGACGGAAACTGGGTTTATCGAAGGCACCATTGTTGTTCCTCAGTTTGTATTGAGGGAATTGCAGCATATTGCTGACTCACCCGATTCATTAAAAAGGAATCGCGGACGAAGGGGAATTGAAATCCTGCAAAGGATGCAAAAGAAACCGGAATTGAATGTGACGATTACGGAAATTGATTTCCCTGAAGTTCCTGAAGTTGATATGAAGCTGATCGAGCTGGCCAAACAGCTGGATGCGAAAATTGTAACGAACGACTATAACCTCAATAAAATCGCTCAGCTGCGAGGGGTGAAAGTGCTGAACATTAATGAGCTCGCCAGTTCACTTCGCCCGGTCGTTTTACCGGGAGAGACCATGAAGGTCTTTATCCTCAAAGAAGGAAAAGAATACAATCAAGGTGTTGCCTACTTAGATGATGGAACCATGGTTGTTGTGGATAACGCGCGCAAACTGATCGGGCGCAATATCGATGTTACTGTAACGAGTGTATTGCAAACAACCGTGGGGAAAATGATTTTCGGCAAGCATGAAGAAGAATAATGTCTAATCCGGGCGGCTGATCCCGCCGCCCTCCTCTTTCCAGAAATTCCAAAATCCCAAAATCCCAAAATCCAAATAAGTTCCATTGACTGAATGTCTATCACATTGTCGTCAGCCAGTTTTCCAATTCGAGGCCGGGAATTCTGGTGAAATGAGAATTGTTATTGCTCACAAGCGTTCCTTCGGTTGAAAGAGTAATGCAGGCGATGAGTAGATCAGCGTCATCAAGAGGCATTCCTTTGCGTTCGAGCATGACCTTGATGCTGCCATAATGTGGTGCAACCTCTGCCGAACTGTGCAAAGTTTTAACTTTGCTGCGAAGTTCGTCAATCACAGCAAGATTTTTCTTTACCTTCTTCGACTTATAAGCGCCGTAATAGAGTTCACACTCCGTTATGATTGTAATGAAAACGTTTTCGAGACCTGCTTTGAGAATCTTGTTCTCGATCCTCTGGTTCCCATTCAACCAGTAAATGCAAGTATCAGTGTCCAGAATGTATTTAGACATCTGAGTTGCTTGATCTTCGAAACCAATTTCTTCCTGATTTAATGCTTGCGATGATCTCCTCAGTCGGTCGAGAATCATCCCATTTTCCGCACAATCCTGTGCTCCTGATCCTTTTTGGGTTCTTTTCCCTGGTCAAGTATTCTTCCAGCAATTCTGTTACTACCTCCCGAACGGTTCGCCTTTTCCTTGCGGCTGTTTCGCGAAGTTCCTGATGCGTCTTTTCGGCTATTTCAACTATGAGTTTACTCATACTATTTTAATATACACACACCGTTGCGGATATTGCAATATTGGTAACCTTACCCTGGCTCGTTCTCTTCGGTGGGCTCTGTCTTGATCTCCGCCATAATGGATTGGGCTGTGGCGAAGTTCTCGGAAGGGACAAGCACGACTGCTCTCCAATCTTCAGGGAGCGGCGCAACCATGCGGCCTTCCAGCATCGACAATGCGGTTCCGGACTGCACTATGTAGGGTATTCCACGCTCTTCCAGCTGAATAATAAGCGGATCCAAGGAAGTCGGATGAGTGGTTTCCAATAGGATTTTTACTCCGGAATCTTCTTCCTCAATTTCTTCTTCGTCCGGGGGCAAGCCTTCTATAAGAGGAATCTGGCATTCTGCGCACGTTGTAAATCCTTCTCTGTATTCCGATTTACATTGGGGGCAATACATAAGAGGATATTAACACAAGGAAAAAAACATGTTAAAAGGGAAAAAGCTGGCTTTAATTGGAGCAGGAAAACTGGGCGAGGCGCTCGTTACCGGTCTTCTCAAACAAGGGGACCTGGAGCGGGATTCGATTGCCGCAACTGTAGGTCACGAAGATTCGATCCGGCGTGTGCGGGAAAAACTTGGCATCAAAGCGACGACAGAAAATGTTTCAGTGGTTCAAGGAAGCGACATCATCTTACTCGCCGTTAAACCTCAAAACATGGACAAAGTGGTGCGTGAAATCTCTTCCGTTGTTCGCCCGAATCAAGTGATCATCACGGTTGCCGCATCCATCACAACTTCGTTCATTGAAGAGCGACTGACCGGAAAAATCCCGGTTGTTCGGGCAATGCCGAATACGCCGTGTGTTCTTGGCGTGGGTATGACGGCTTTATCCGGTGGCACTCACGCAACGCAGGAAAGTTTGCACACTGCAGAACTCATTTTTAAATGTGTGGGAGAAACCGTATTTCTGGATGAATCCTTGATGGATGGCGTGACCGGTCTATCCGCCAGCGGTCCCGCTTATCTCTACGTTGTGATCGAATCTCTTGCAGAGGCCGGTGTAAAATTGGGAATTCCGCGCGAAGTTTCTACTCTGCTTGCTGCACAAACGATGCTCGGCGCAGCAAAGATGGTCCTGGAATCGAAAGCGCATCCCGCCCTGTTGAAAGATATGGTTACAACCCCCGCCGGTTGCACGATTGACGGACTTCTTGAGCTCGAAGAAGGAAAGTTGCGTGTGACTCTTATCAAAGCAGTCGTGAAGGCCGCCGAACGAGCCCATGAGCTTGTTCATGGCAAATAACTGTAAGAACCCTCGATCGAATCGCGACGAAATCAATGTATGACCACAAAAATTCTGATTCTGGGCGGCGGATTCGGCGGTTTGTACACGGCACTGCAACTGGAAAAAGACCTCGGGAAGCAGAGTGATATTGAAGTGACACTCGTCAATCGCGAGAACTTCTTTCTATTTACTCCCATGCTGCACGAGGTGGCGGCGGCCGATCTGGATCTTGCCCACATTGTCAATCCTTTTCGAAAGATGTTGCGTCGCGTAAATTTTTTTAACGGCCAGGTCGAGCGGATCGATCTGAATTCAAAACGCGTGATTGTTTTCCATGGCGACGAGCTGCATCATCATGAACTGGAATATGACCACCTGGTTCTTTCGTTAGGTGGAGTTACCAATTTCTTCAACATACCGGGACTGGAAGACCATGCGCTATCGATGAAATCCCTGGGCGATGCAATTTATCTACGAAACCGGATGGTAGCCAATCTGGAAGAAGCTGATTTCGAATGCTTTCTGGAAAGACGTCAAAACCTTCTGACATTTGTCGTCGCGGGCGGCGGATTTGCAGGAGTTGAAACGATTGCATCCATGAATGACTTCCTGCGCAGCGCAATCCGATTCTATCCCCATTTAACAGAAGACATGCTTCGCATAGTCCTCGTTCATCCCGGTCCTGTAATCTTACCGGAGCTGGGAGAAAAACTCGGAGCCTATACTCAAAACAAACTGATTGAAAGAAGTGTTGAAATTCGCGTGAATACGAGAGTCTCAGGAATCTCGGAAGCGGGCGTGCAATTGAATGACGGGACTTTGATCGACAGTGGAACTTTGGTCTGGACCGCGGGGGTTTCACCCAATCCTTTGCTGGCTCATCTCCCGTGTGAAAAGGATCGGGGAAAACTAAGAGTCAACCAATTCATGGAAGTTGAAGGGTGGCCCGGAGTTTGGGCTCTTGGTGACTGCGCCATAGTTCCGGATCCGAAAACGGGAAAACCGTATCCTCCCACAGCCCAACATGCGCTACGGCAAGGAAAAGTTCTGGCAGAGAATATTCTTGCAGCGATTCGAAATGACAGGAAAAAACCATTCGTATTCTCTACCATCGGTTTACTCGCATCAATCGGGAGACGCACAGGTGTGGCAAATATCCTGGGGATGAATTTTTCAGGATTCATTGCGTGGTGGCTCTGGCGAACGATTTATCTGAGCAAGCTCCCTGGATTTGAAAAGAAGATTCGCGTGGCTTTAGATTGGACGCTCGATCTCCTATTCACAAAAGACCTTGTTCAATTCCTGACTTTGCGCTCCCCTTCTATGTCGCATGACAAAGACGAAGAACAATTGGCCGAAGCATCTGTAGGAAGTAGTGTAATCACCTGAGATGCGCGCGAGACAATGAATATCGCAGCTAGAGCCGTCTTTGGTTGCAGGACTCCACAACACCGAAATAAAATAAGCTTGCATCCAGATAGAATGTTTGGTGTGAGCGAATTTCAAATAGCGGCCATTGTATTCATTGTGGGGTTTATCACTGTCCTTGCAACGCTCCTTATGATTCTGGGCGGTGATCGTTACTGGAAAAAAAGAGGAGGAGCGTGAAAGAGACTTTCGTCTCGCCCCAACTGTCCTACCTGATCATCATATTTTTTTCGGCACTCTGGATCGGTCTTGGCCTCTGGTGGAGTCGACGCATTCGGACGACTGAAGATTATCTATTCGCGGGACGCAATGTTGGACTTGCATTTGGAACAGCGACCGTCATAGCAACCTGGTGTACGGGGCAGACCACAATGGCCGCTCCGGAACTGGTCTATAACGTGGGAATATGGGGCATGTTCGGCTTTGCGCTTGGTTCGTTTGGGCTGCTCTTTTTTGCCCCTCTATCAAAAAGAATCCGCACGCTGATGCCGCGTGGATTTACGAGTGGGGATTTTGTCCGCCTGCGCTATGATCGCAAGACCTGGGCACTTTTTCTTGTCATTTCGACTGTATACTTCATCGGCTGGCTTATCACTCAGGGCATGGGAGCAGGTCTCGTCTTGCAGGCAGTCTCGGGAATCCATTACAGAGCAGGTATGATTGTGATTGTTTCTGTCTGCACCATCTACGTGCTATTCGGCGGAATGAAGGCGATTATCGGCACGGACTTCATTCAGGCAATTCTGATTCTCGCATTGCTCCTTACGCTTGCTGTTCTTGTATATTCGAAGATTGGATTTGAATCGATTTATGAAGGGCTTCTAACCTCCACACCTGACAGGCTCAACTTGCTTTTACCGGTCGGACTCTTGTATGCCTGGAACACCTGCCTATTCTCGATTGGCGAAATCTTCCATTCCAACGTATGGTGGGCGCGGGCATATTCATTTCGGCCTGATGTGAATAAAAAGGCTTTTGTTCTTGGTGGCCTTTCGTGGATGACCATTCCGTTCGTTACGGGATCGCTTGGATTTGTGGCCCTAGCGCAGGGTTATGAAGTTCCTCACGTCAACATGATTTTCCCCATCGTGGCGGGAAAGATTCTGGGTGTCGCTGGAGGAGTATTGGTGCTCATTATTATTTTTTGCGCGCTGGCATCTACCATTGATTCACTTCTTGGCGCGACTGCTGATCTGCTGGTGCAGGATGTTTATCGCGTAATGATCAATCGCAACGCAAATGATGAAGAAATGCGAAAAGCGTCACGGTGGATTGTGGTAGGCCTTGGACTTTTAACAATTGCTCTTGCGTGGAATTATGTCACGACTATGGCGCTTTTGCTTCTTTTTACAGGCGCAATGGTGGGTTCAACAATCTGGCCCATCGCCACCGGCTTATACTGGAAAAGCGCAAGTCGGCACGGAGCTTTCTGGGGCATGTTGATCGGTTCGGCTGCGGGTTTATGGACGTATTTTGCAATCGCTCCATACGCTGCTGCTCTGATCGGTGCGGCAGTTTCTGCGATCATCGTTGTTGTTTTTGCGCGTCTTAACCCGGAAAAATTTGACTACAACCGGCTGAACGAAGAATTCCGTCTAACAGCAGAAGTCTAGCAATGTCAGAAGCGATTCCTGTTTATACAATATCAGAAGACTTCTTAAGAGTTTTGATACTCGGTTCGATGAGCCTATCCATGTTCTTTCTGATTCTTCTCATCTATTTTCTTGTGCGGGAAATCCGGCAAGGCAAACTCTGGTAGAGATTTATTGGACTCGATACGCGCCAATAGCTTTATGGGGACTTACAGGCTTGTAACGGAGCAAATGCTACAATCGTTGTATCCCTGAACCATGATTTCCGGTTACAGCATTGTTGGAGAACTCTTTCGCGGTAAGAAGCGAGTCGTTTACCGCGCGTTTCGAAATGAGGACTCGCTGCCTGTCATCATTAAAATCCTTTCCGGAGAATTCCCGACGGCTTCCGATCTCGCTGATTTAAGGCGTGAATATGAAATTCTGAAGAGTTTACAAATTGACGGCGTTGCGAAAGCCCTGGATCTGAAAAAAGACCAGAAAACTCTGGCGTTAATTCTACAGGACGCCGGAGGAACTCCATTGAGAAAGCTGATGGATGGGCCGATGGATCTTCCGCTTTTTTTCGAAATAGCAATTCCATTAGGCAGAATCCTGGGCGAACTTCATCAGAACATGATCATCCACAAGGATATAAATCCAAAAAACATCATTGTGAACCCGAATACCAGAAAAACTGAGCTGATCGACTTCAGTATTGCCTCTCGACTACCTCGTCTGGACCAGAAACTGACACATCCAGACTTGCTGGAGGGGACTCTCGCTTACATATCGCCAGAGCAGACTGGCCGTATGAATCGCTTGATTGACTATCTCAGCGATTTCTATTCCTTGGGTGTGACTTTTTATGAGATGCTCACCGGACATTTGCCGTTTGAATCACGCGACCCACTCGAGTTAGTTCACTGGCATATCGCAAAACCGCCTAAGCCTCCCATCGAATTAAACCCTGCCGTCCCTCAGCCACTTTCAAACATCATATTGAAGTTGCTTTCCAAAACGGCAGAAGAACGATATTTAAGTGGTTTTAGTTTGAAAAAGGATCTGGAACGTTCTTGGGAAGAGTTTCAAAAAACGGGAACGATTCAACCGTTTGCGCTCGGTGAACAGGAGGCGTCCGACCGGTTCAACATTCCTCAGAGGCTTTATGGACGCGATAAGGAATTAGAAACTCTTTTGAGATCCTTCGATCGTGTAAGCAACGGGGCAGTTGAATTGCTGATGGTCTCCGGTTATTCCGGAATCGGTAAAACCTCATTGATTCATGAAATTTATAAGCCTGTCGTTGCCCGCAAGGCTTATTTTACGGGTGGAAAGTTTGATCAATTGAACCGTGTGGTGCCGTATAGCGGTCTCATACAGGCTTTTCGAGAATTGGTGCGGCAGTTGTTAACAGAAAACGTCGACCAGATTGAAATCTGGAAAAACAGGCTGCTGAATAGTTTGCGATCAAACGCTCAGATCATCATCGATGTGATTCCCGAAGTGGAATTGATTCTGGGGAAACAACCTCCGGTGGCAGAGCTTGGGCCGGTGGAGTCGCAAAACAGGTTCAATCTTGTATTTCAGAACTTCATCCGCAATTTCGCGAAACCGGAACATCCTCTGGTGATTTTTCTCGATGACCTTCAATGGGCCGATTCTGCCACGCTAAAACTTCTGCAATCTCTCGTGAACAATCCCGATATCAGTCATCTTTTTGTTATCGGAGCTTACAGGGACAACGAAGTGAGTCCGAGTCATCCATTAATCCGGACTTTAGCTGAAATGCAAAACGGCGGGGCAGAGCTGAACCAAATCCTGATGAGAGCTCTTGCGATGCCTGATTTGAACCAGTTGATCGCGGATACAATCAAGTGCAAGAAGAGGGCTTCAGCGCCTTTGGCGCATCTTGTAATGTCCAAGACACTGGGGAATCCGTTCTTTGTAACGCAGTTCTTGAAGGCGTTGCATCAAGAGGATCTCATTTACTTTGATTATGCAAGCGGGCAATGGAAATTTCTGCTGGATCAGATTCGAAACATTGACATGACGGATAATGTAGTGGACTTAATGGCCCGCAAGCTACAAACATTCTCGTCTGAAACGCGGCATGCTCTGATCCTGGCCGCTTGTATGGGAAACCGTTTCGATATTGATACTCTTTCAGTGGTCAGTGAACAATCGATCGAACAGACAAGAAATCAATTGTGGGAGGCAATTTTGAACGGTTTTCTCGTTCCGCTGGATCAGAATGAATCCTTCAGCAGGCTATACAAGTTCTTGCATGATCGGATCCAGCAGGCAGCTTACGACCTGATTCCCCATGACAAAAAAGCTGAGGTGCATCTGAAAGTGGGAGAGCTCATGCTGGCCGGGAATCAGGAGGCCGAGCTTGATGAAAAGATTTTCGAGATTGTCAATCATATGAATCTCGGAAGCGCACTGATTGAGTCCGATCAAAAACGATTCCATCTTGCAGGGTTGAATCTACAAGCGGGCCGGAAAGCGAAATCCTCAACGGCATATGAAGCCGCGCTCGGATATTTTCGCGCGGGAATCAACCTTCTGAATCAGGATAGTTGGAGTTTGCACTATGACCTCACCTTCGATTTGTATTTGCAGTCGGCAGAGTGTGAATATTTGTGCGGACAATTCGACCGGGCAGAACAGTCTTTTGATCTTCTTTTAAAAGAGGTGGAGTCGCCGCTCGGCAAAGCGAAGGTGCAAACTCTGCGCATTTTGCAATACGAAAACGTCTCACGTTACCAGGATGCCATTCGAGTGGGTCATGAAGCACTCCAGTTATTCGGGCTTTCGTTTCCAAAGGATCGATTAGAAAAACGCGCGGCATTGCAGAAAGAAATTTCTGCCATCGATGCTCTGGTGGGAGATCGCGCCATCCAATCGCTGATCGATCTTCCGGAGATGACTGATCCTCAAATTCGCACGGTCATGGAACTTCTAAGCAATCTTCATACATCCTGTTACCTTTCAGGTGATGAACCGCTGACTCTTTTAAACACTACAGCCATGGTGCGGCTGTCCCTGCTGTACGGAAATAGGGAGGAGTCGGCTTATGGATATGTGCTCTATGCGGCGATGCTTCTAGGTCCTAAACGAAAAGATTACAAGTCAGCATATGAATTTGGCTTGCTCGCGCAACAGGTAAATGACCGCTTTCATAATCCAACGATTCGAGCCAGAGTTCTGATGAATTTTGCATGGGCAATCAGCCTCTGGCGAATGCCGATTGAGAATTCATTCCCGATTACTCGGGAAGCCTTCCGTCTGGCGCACGAGAACGGGTTGTTTGTGGAAGCGTCCTATGCATTGTTCAACGAGAGCTGGTTCTATCTTCTTGCTGGTCGCGATTTGTCAACGTTTCGCGAGACATACCGAACCAATGTCGATTACAACAAGCGCGTCAAGATGCACCGCTTTGCCGATGGCCAACAGGTGATTCTTCAATGGGGAAGCGCGCTGGAAGGTTTAACGAAAAATCCAACGTCCTTTAGCGATCAAAATTTCGATGAAGCGCTTTTCCGGCAGAGTTATGAAGGGCACAGCCTTTTTGAAATGTTTTACTTTGTCAGCAAGCTCGCAGTTCTGTATACATTTGATGAATTTGTAGCTGCTCTACAGATTGCCGAAGAAGCCGAAAGAGTGATACAGGATTTCAACGGAACGATCTGGGATGAGCTGACAGTGTTTTACAAAGCAGTTACCCTTGCTGCTCTCCACACGACAGCAGTAGATCCGGTTGCAATCGAAAATGAGTTGGAGCAACTAAATGCACGCCTCCGATTGTGGGCCGAGAATGCTCCTTATACTTTCCGTCTGCAATACTTCATCGTTTCTGCTGAGATTGCGAGGATACGCGGCGATTTTACAGAGGCAATGAACTTGTTTGAATCAGCCATTGAGCTGTCTGGCGGTCATGATTGTCCGAGAGAAGGAGCTCTGGCTAGCGAATTGTATGCAAAATTCTGGTTGTTGCGGAACAATCAAAAAATAGCCAGGGCATACATGAACGATGCTTATCAAGCCTACACTCAATGGGGCGCCATTGCCAAAGCGAAAAGTCTGCAGAGCAAATATCCCGAATGGATCGATCGCGATGAAAAAACAAGCGGGTTAAGCGGCCCGTTGCTCACAAGTCACGTGCAGCCCGGCACACTGGATGCATTTGCGATTGCAAAAGCCGCGCAAGCCATCTCCAGCGAAATCGTGCTGGAAAGATTATTGGAAAAGCTCATCCGCATCATCCTGGAAAACGCCGGAGCGCAAAAGGCTTTGCTAATCCGTAATAAAGAAGAAGAGTTCTGGATACAGGCGGAAGGATCCTTGGAAGGTGTTCAAGTATCTCCTTTCAGTCCCGTCAAGTCGTCAACACAATTCTCTCATGCGGTTGTGAATTATGTGAAACGAACGAGGCAAAGTGTTGTCATTGCAAGCGCGGAGGCTGATCCCACATTTGCGCAGGATCCGTACATCCAGGAGCACAGCGCAAAGTCGATCATGTGTTTGCCGATTCTTCATCAGAATAATTTCATTGGAATTCTTTACTTAGAAAATAATTTAATGACGGAGGCCTTTACATTCGACAGGATACAGCTGGTCCAAACGCTTTCCTCTCAGTCGGCCATTTCTCTTGAAATCGCTCGATTGTATAAAGAGATGCAGCAAGAAATCGAACAAAGAAAGCAGGCTGAAGAGGCGCTCCGTAAAGCGCTATCGGAAGTTGAAAAGCTTAAGAACAAGCTGGAAGCAGAAAATATCTATTTGCAGGAAGAGATCAAGAGCGAACATAACTTTGAGCAGATTGTGGGGACATCCCAACCAATGCGCAAACTGTTTCAAAACATTGAAAAAGTGTCTCGCACCGATGCAACGGTGTTGGTCATTGGTGAAACGGGGACTGGAAAGGAGCTCGTGGCCCGCGCCATTCATACTCGAAGCAAAAGAAAGGATAGTCCGTTGATTACCGTAAATTGCGCTGCGCTACCGTCCGGGTTGATTGAGAGTGAATTGTTTGGTCATGAAAAGGGAGCATTTACAGGGGCTTCAGCCCGGAAAAAGGGAAGGTTCGAGCTGGCGGATGGTGGATCGATATTTCTAGATGAAGTAGGGGAGCTTCCGTTCGAAACGCAAACGAAATTACTTCGGGTGCTACAGGAACAAGAATTTGAACGAGTGGGCGGAATTCAGCCATTGAAAGTGGATGTTAGGGTCATTGCGGCAACAAACAAGGACCTGCAGGAAACGGTAAAAAACGGCGCTTTTCGCGCAGACCTTTTTTACCGGTTGAATATTTTTCCGATTCAGCTTCCAGCATTGCGCGATCGCCAGGAAGATATCAGACTGCTTACGAGTCATTTTGTGAACAAATTTTCACGAAGAATGAGGAAGAAGATCGATCGCGTTTCGCCGAAAGCAAATGATATCCTTCTCTCCTATTCCTGGCCGGGGAACGTGAGAGAACTAGCAAACGTTCTCGAACGGGCGGTTATCCTTTGCGAGGGAGGAGTGCTCGATCAGGAGCATCTCGCCATTGCTGCGTCCCATTCCGTGCAGGCCGTGTCGCTTTCAACATTGGAAGAGACCGAACGTTCACATATTCTAAGGGCTCTGGAGAAAACCAGATGGGTCGTTGGTGGCGCTTTCGGAGCAGCGCGGATGCTTGGCCTCAACCGAACTACTCTAATTGCGCGCATGAAAAAGTTGGGGATTGCAAGACCGAATGCGCGTGTGCAGTAGATTTCGTGGGAGCTACAAGTTCATTCGGGTCTTCTGTACCCCACTTCTAGCTAAAGTGAACAAACTCCCTTCTTACAATGTTTTCCTCTGTCGAGAATTTTGCATGTCCATAAGAGTCAGGTAAACAAGCTTCGTCTGAAGTTTTCTGTTTGTTGTCAGCTTAGCGACCTCTTCGTAAAGAGCCCTGATCAGATTGCCTAAAGTGAGTGCACGCTTGGTTCTTTTCATTTTTCTGCTCCTTTGCTCATGATCCGTTGTTTTATTTCATCGCCTTTCGTGGCGCGATCTGCCAGCGATCCCTCATCTTGCACAAGCCAAATTGCGTGCGACGAACGAAAGATCCACTCGGGAAGATGGGCGGGTGTGACGTAGCGTCCGGTGTTTCCGTTTGTGGGTTCGACTTGAACAAGGTAAGCGGAATCGAGGATCTTCAGCAGAAAGCCATCCACATAATAACGCGCAGGATGTTGCGACATTTTGGTTTCTGTCCTTCAATGGTTCGTCGCGCAAGGTGCGACCTTCTTACAAAGCGTGTGGATGGCAAGAAGGAGCGCGAGCTTTTGCTCGCGCTCCGTGGATCAGATTAAAACTGATAGCTGGCGCGCACGTAATAGGATGCGCCATTGATTCCGAACGGAAGGGTTTCCCAACCGTAGACGAATCCCAGTTGCGGGAAGGGGAATGCTCTGTCTGGATCCCATTCATCTGGATACACATCGAAGATGTTGGTTCCTCCAAATGCGACAGTGACGCCATTCTTCATTGAGTAACTGACAAACGCATCGGTCAGCCACTTGCCGCTCCAGACCTGTTTAAAGCCGGGCGTAAATCCTTCCCCTGCAACTTCACCAAAATAGTTGAAGCGTACATTTCCGGTCCAGGGACCGCGATAATACGTTCCCGACAGAGTATGGTGTTGACGTGGTTGCCCTTCTTCGATCAGCGTGATTTGTGCTTGATCGAAAAGCACTGGTACTGGAAGAATTGCGGAAGAAGAACGTCGGTTCGTTACTTCAGTTTTGTTGAAGTTGAAAGCTCCTTCCAGGGACAGCATCGATTTGTTTGCGAAATGAATATCGTAGATCGCCACGATATCCACCCCCTTGGTCGTTGTGTCAATTGCATTTGTAAAGAAGAGGATCTGCCCTACTGCTAGCGGATCCAGGATGTTCCGAATCGGGCATCCGGCAGGTGTTCCACAGGCGGCCGGATCTTCTGGTTGAATGTTGCTCGAAAAAATGATCCTGTCATCGATGTCGATGTAGAAATAGTCTACCGTGACTCTGAAATTTCCGTGCTGCTTTGCAATGATGCCGATTGACAGATTCGTGGACGTTTCCTCTTTTAGCGCAGGAATCCCAAACTGGCGTGTAACGGCGCTGTCCTGCTTTGCCGTAAGGGTATCAGTCAATACACCTGCAGCATTCAGGTTTGTGGAACGCTGGCTGTAAAGAGCTTGCTGGATTCCGGGAGCGCGGAAGCCGTTGGAAACTGTTCCGCGCAATGAGAATTCCGGAACGAATTCATAACGGGCTGAAAGTTTGCCGGTTACGGTGTTGCCGAAATCGGAGTAGTGTTCGAAACGCGCTGCAGCTCCCATAAGAAATTTTTCAGTAAATTGTGCTTCCGTGTCCACATAAATCGCAGTATTACTCCGGCTATCATCTACTTCTTCAGTTGGTGACCATCCTGGAAATCCTTGCGCACCCGGCTGCGCGATGGCGCCAGTTTGATCGAAAATCTCAATAGTGCGATCATTTGTGCGTCCGTAGGAAAACGAAGCCAGGTCGCCCGCAGTGATTTTGTAGCCATCGCGCCTCCACTCAGCTCCCACAGCGATAAAGAGTGGGCTCGATCCAACTCCCCAGTCGTAGGTTCCGGTCACATCGAAAGTGAGACTCGTCATTCGCGACCGGAGATTTCCAGTATCCGCCTCCGTGGGTGTATCTTCGAAGCGTGGACCTGTTGGATTGTTACGATCCAGCGGTTCGAAGAACCAGCTGACATTTGCTGTGTTCTCTTCGCGGAACTGGAATTCGCTTTGACCGAAGTTGAAGCTGACATCGTAGTTCCACGATGTACTCAAAGCATGTCTGTAGCCGGCAACTATGGAGGTGTCTGTCGGTTCAGTGATAATCGTGGGCAGAAATCCATTCGGATAAATAGCCGGGATTGTGCGGCCATCACCGGCGCTTCGGAAGAATCCCGATGAATTGCCCTGTCGCTGGGACCAACCACCGAATGCATAAAAGTTTCCATCGCCGGCCGGAATCGCTACATTTGCCCATATCAATCCATCTTTGGCGTCCGGATCACCGATGCGTTGCACTACGCGCGGAGGACTAACGCGGAGAGAATCCGCGCCGGCGCGATTCGTTTCGTTGCGATCACGATATTCTCCGGTTACGTTGATCACACCTTTTTCGCCGACCTTAAATCCTTTGTTAATACTGATGGTTCCGTTTCCGCCATCCCCTTCATAAGTTTGGCCCGCCTGAAAAAGCACTTCTCCTTCGTAACCATCTTTCAGGATGATGTTGATTACACCAGCGATCGCATCCGAACCGTATTGCGCTGCAGCCCCATCCCGAAGCACTTCAATGTGGTCGATCGCTGACACGGGAATCGCATTGATGTCGGTTCCAGCTTGACCTCTTGCTATGGTTTGCTGGACGTTCAAAAGAGATTGCTGGTGACGACGTTTTCCGTTGACCAACACCAGGACTTGATCCGCTCCGAGCGAACGTAAAGTTGCCGGGCGAATGATATCCGTGCCGTCACTGATGTACGTGGTTGAAAAGTTAAAGGATGGAGCAAGCATCTGAAGAATCTTCCCCGTTTCTGTTGCGCCAGTGCTCTTCAGCATTTCGTTATTGATGAAATCCACAGGGGCCGGCGTGTCCGTGACCGTGCGTCCTTGCACGCGCGTTCCAGTAACCGTGATTTCCTGTTCCTCTGTTAATCCGATCGCTTCTTCTTCCTCTTCTTCAGCCTCTTCCTGTGCTTCTTCCTGACCTTCTGCCTGTTCTTCTTCCTGCTCAGTTTCACCGGATTGTGTATCGCCACTCTGTGCCGCTGCAAAACTGAGGGGCAGACACAGAATCGCTGCTGCAAAAAAAATCATGCAGAACATCCATATGAAACTGGTTCCGCCGTTAGAACCTTTTATTCTTAACATTTCGTTTCTCCTCCTCATGCATGTCATGAAGATACAGTTAAGAAACATGACTGTATCCTAAAATTATCCTACCACGACTTATCAAAGGGAGAATGTGTAGGCGAAACGGAGCCTGGGGCGTTACTTCTTCTTTTCGACGGGGGCGGGCGGTTGTGGCTTCAGTTCCTTGAGCGCTTTTTCGAGGTCTTTCAGGAAGGAGTCGGGCGCATAAACGACTGTGCCATAATCATCGTTTTTGATTTGTTGAAGATTCTGTTCAACCAGCCCAAAAGACAGATGCTTTTTGGTCATTTTTTCCTGCCAGTCTTTCATCGTGAGAAAGATCTCTGCTGAAGGAGCGGCGGTGAGTCCGGTTTGATCTCCGTATTTCGAGATCTCGGCCGATTCAATCTTTTCCAGCACGCCCTGAATTTGATCGTATGCGACTTCTTGTTTAGTAGGGTTCAGCTGATTCCATTTGTCGCTTTCCCCCTTCTTAAAGGAGTATTCTTTTCCTCCGGTTTTGACGCGAAACTCTTCGACATCGAATCGATTGAAGGCTAGAACTTTCTTTTCTCTCCAATCTTCCAATTTCTTATCAAACGTGGCATTCAACGTGTCTCCTACGGCAGCGATACTGGTGTTTCCTTCAATCCGGCAATACGTCTCTTCTGCGGCTTTTCCGAAATCCAATTTTTGTCGCAATCCTTTTTCCAGAGCCAGTTCTACCGATGCAAACGGTTTATCGAGACCGTATTCGGCAAGGTTGCTGGACGGTTCATCCACAAAACGCGTTGCGCGCAAGCTTTCCAGGGAGGAGAGCAAGGAAGTGACTTCAGAATCGGAAGCTGGAGATTGAACCGGCTTCACTATTTTCCATACACCGTTCTCTTTCTTGAACTGCAGATCCTGTTGCTCCGTTTTCGTTGAAACAGATTCGACTTTTTCCGGCAAAAAATCGGTAAGTTTTTTGTCCCGGAGATCAAGCAAGGTCGTGCTGGAGAGGTCTCCCACCGTTCCTTCGGCAAGGTACACACGCGGATCGTTGTTAACCTTTATGTAGTAAACGTTGTCGATCGGATTTTTCGCTCCAATCGAAACCGCTCTCTGAACGTTGCCTTTCAGATTCAACTTTATCGTCATCTTTGGCTTGTCCAATTCGTAAGAGCTGAGATCTTTGGGCTGTTCTTCGATGATTTCCTTGTACTTGAGTTTTTCGAAGGCGGCTATTATACGATCGACCGTACCCTGGTCTGCTCTGGCTTGAAGCGGTTGGGCCAGCGTCCACGCATCTTTCCCGGAAGGAGCCAGGATCACCGGTTTTGGTTCGATTCCTTCTATTTGGATTTGAGTGACGTCTTCCTTCTTTACTTCAAAAAGAGTTTTCTCTTTTTCTTTTTGCTCTTCCTTTTTCTGGCCGCCTTTGTATTCAAACCAGTAGGCATAACCCCCCAGCAGCAGGAGCAGGACCGCGATGATGATTGTTGTTTTATAACTCATATCAACGATTTGGAGGGCGGGCGTCCCTGCCCGCCGGAACATTGAATCCAAAAACGGCCGGCACGGAGGCCCGCCCTCCGGAATTTGTTCATAGTTTTTTGCGTCGAGCCCACACGAAGATCCCGGAGGCGAGCACGGCCAGCGGCAAGCCGATGACGATGAGAAGCAGAATGTAGTTCATCTGAGTACTGCTGAGCATCATCACGTCACTTTGTGTGCTTTTGGGTGGAAGATGAATCAAATTTTCCTGTTCTGTAAGCCAGGCGATGGAATTTGAAAATAACCGGTAGTTCCAGGGAGACCAGTTAACAAACTGATTTTGTGAAAAACTCAGATCGCTGAAGATTGCAACGCGGGTCTCGTTATCCTTTTGATTAGTTCCTTCGACCGGCTTCGTGATCAGCAAACCGACAGTGAGCGGACCCTTTTTGTCTTTGCCTTCATCGAAAGCCGCCCGTTCTTTGTCCGTTTCACCCCAGCTATTCCCGGAACTCTCTGCTACTACAGTATACGTAGCTTTCGCATCCTTATCACTGGAGTAGGTCAGGCTCTTTACTTCCGGAAAGAATAAGACTGCGCGGTTGTCAAATTCGCGCGCTACAGCAGTTCCCTGTTTCGGCACAACGCAGGGCACAACAGGCCCGGCCAGCGGGAAATTGCAATCGTTATCCACGATGATGTCGTTGCCGGTTTGCACGTGATAAGCGCCCAGGACTTTGGAAAGCGAAGCATCCGTTCTGGGATCATCCAGAATCAAAGCCCGCCCGCCGGCGGCCAGGTAATTCAGAATCGCTGTTATTTCATGATCGAGAAGAGCTACCGAAGGGCCGCCGATGATCAGAACCCCGCAATCGTCGGGAATTTTGTTTTTCGCCGCCAGATCTCCGAGCTCCTTTACCTCATAATTGCTTTTTTTCAACTGTTCGACGACCGCTGAGAATCCACCACCCTCCATATCGCTGATGGAAGGCTCTTTGTGTCCCTGAAGAAAATAGATCGTAACCTGTTTTGCGCTGCTGACCTTTAAAATTGCGTTGGTGATGTCTTCTTCGTTGGTTGTGGTTACGGTAACTTTTTGACCGCCCGATTCAACGATTGTTGTTCCATTTCTTTCCACGCCGTACTGGCGGACCATGGGCAGATTCCGCATGGGATCGACTATCTTTGCATCCAGCTTGCCCGAATGCTTTTTGTAATCTTCGAACAACGTCTTCATTTTGTTGCGCCCGGCATCATCGTCACCATACGTATAAAACGCGGTAATCTTTACCGGCTGCTTCAAATTCTTGACCGCGTTGACCGTTAACGAGGAAAGACTGAACGATTTATTCTTCGTTGCATCGTATTTCCACGAATGTCTTGAGACGACCCAGTTGGCCAGGCCGACAAGGGCCAGTGTGAGAATCACCATGACCACGGAATTGAATCCATATTTCGTTGAGCGGGCAGAGAAGAAATTCTTCAGTGAAGCGCGTTCATTGTAAAGGGATAGCAGGAAGAAAAAAACGCCGATTCCGGTCGCAATGTTGGAATACAGCTGCCATTCCGGTTTTGCCATTTTTGTGGCAAGCGCTCCCAGAATGAAAATGCTCGCTAGCAAAAAGCTTATTTTTTTCAATTTTTCCATTGGCCGAACTACTTCCACCGCTGAGATTGAAGGATGACTCCCGTAACGAAAAGCGCGAAAAAAGCAAAGCTAACGTAATAGAAGACATCGTTTGCATTAATCACGCCCTGAGTGAAATCATCGAATCGCTGATAAATCGACGCATATTGAGCAAGCTTGCCATACCATGCTTCGCTGCGTGTCACAAAATTTAAGATCCAGAAAATTACAAGAAACACAAACCCGAGCACTGCCGCGACAATCTGATTCTCAGTCAATGACGAACAAAGAAGTCCCACTGCCAGAAAAGAACAGGCGAGTAAAAATAAGCCGAGGTACCCGGTCAAAATCGGTCCCAGATCCGGATTGCCGTAAATCGAAAGGACAAGCGGGTAGATTCCGGTCAGCAACAGAATCAACAGCACGAGAGAGGCAGCGCCCAGAAATTTTCCAAGCACCAGCTGTAGAATGCTTACAGGACTTGTCATCAACAGTTCATACGTTCCCAGCTTCTTTTCTTCAGCGAGTAGCTTCATTGTGATCAGCGGAAAGATAATCAATCCAAAAAAACCTACGTTCGAAAAGAGCGGACGCATGATTGTTTGCGTGACGTCCATTCCTTCTCCCCCGCCGTATGCCCCCGACATCTGCGCGTTTTGTAAATAAAAAATCAAATAAATGTAAAAGAAAACACCGGAAAGGACAAGGAAGAGAGTGCCCACCACATAAGCAATGGGTGAAGCGAAATAAGATTCCAGTTCTTTCTTTGTAATTGCCAGTACTGTGCGCATACTATGAGACCGGTTGGGTTGCAGGCACTTGTTCTGCAGTGGTTAATTGGACAAATACATCTTCAAGCGTAAACGCTATCGATTTGAATTCTAGTAAACCGGCCTTCTCGTTTACTACAAGCTCCGCAACCTCTTCGCGGATATCCTTCTCTTTCTCACCTTCTATGACATAAGTACCATTCGATTCTTCCCGTACATTGTTTACGCCGGCGATCGAAGTGATTTTGCTTTTCAGCTCTTCCGAAGGCTTTCGAACAATCAAATGGTAAACGTTTGCGCCTCTCAAAGAGACCGACAATTTTTCCGGTGTGTCCACCGCGATGATTTTGCCTTTGTTGATGATGACGACTTTCCCGCAAGTTTGTTCAACTTCCGGCAGAATGTGACTGCTGAGAATCACGGTATGTTCACCGGCCAGACCGCGAATCAATTGACGAATCTCAATGATTTGAGAAGGATCCAGACCAATCGTCGGTTCATCCAGAATCAGCACTTCGGGATCCTGAATGAGCGCCTGCGCCAATCCCACTCGCTGTCTGAAACCACGCGATAGGTGACCAATCAACCGTCCGGTCACCGATTCCAGACTGCACTTTTGAACCACCGAATCGATTCGTTGTTTCTCTTTAGCTTTTGGCACCCGTTTCAATCTGGCGAGGAATTTGAGAAAAGAGGTTACGGTCATTTCATTATATAAAGGTGGATTCTCCGGCATGTAACCGATCCTTTTTCTGACTTCCATCGATTGCGAAAGGACGTCAAAACCGGCGACTTTGGCTGTTCCTGATGTTGGCGGAATGAAGCCGGTCAAGATTCGCATCGTGGTTGTCTTGCCGGCGCCGTTCGGTCCAAGAAACCCCAGGATTTCACCTTTCTCCACCTGAAAACTGACATCCGTCAATGCAGGTGTGTTGTCGTAAAACTTCGTTAGTTGAATCGCTTCGATCATTTGTATTCTTGAAAAGGGACTATTATAGGTTTAAGGGTTCTCAGGTTCAAGGGGCC